>NZ_PSWK01000010.1:0-110820 GCF_002932735.1 Rathayibacter sp. AY1B7 | reverse complement strand
GCGAAGCTGCTGTGCAGGCCCTCGTCGGCGACCGGCTTGATCGCGGCCAGCGGGGAGACCGGCCGTGATCCCGCTCGGCCGGGTCCCCGACGCGCACGCCTGCTCCCGAGCGGGCTGCCCGCGGACGGCGACGTTCGCGATCGAGTGGAGGAACCCGAGGATCCACGCGGAGGACCGTCGGAAGACCTGGCTGGCCTGCGGCGAGCACCGGGAGTTCCTGCGCGAGTTCCTCCTCGCCCGCGGCTTCCCGCTCGAGGTGAAGCCGCTCTACACGGTCGACCGCGGAGCGGAACGATGAGCGGCGACGCGCCCCGTCCCTCCTGGCGCTTCGTCTTCTCGCGACGCTGGTTCGGCTACCTCGCTCTCGCGATCGTCTTCGCCGTCGCCTGCGTGCTGCTCTCGCGCTGGCAGGTCGCGCGGCTCGACCAGGCCGCCTCGACCAACCGGCTGGTCACCGCGAACTGGACCGCCGACCCGGTGGCGCTCGACGGGCTGCTCCCCGCCGACTCCACGTGGGACGACGCGCTCGAGTACCGCCCGGTCGAGGTCACCGGCGTCTACGAGACGCAGGGGCAGACCCTCGTCCGCAACCGGCCCTACAACGGCAACCCCGGCTTCGAGATCCTGACGCCGCTGCGGCTCGACGACGGCAGCGTGTTCGTCGTCGACCGCGGCTGGGTCCCCGTCGGCTCGACCCAGGACTCCCCCGACGCGATCCCCGCGCCGCCCGAGGGGGAGGTGACCGTCGTCGCCCGCCTGAAGCCCGCGGAGGGACGGATCGACGGACGCTCCGCACCGGCCGGCCAGATCGCCACGATCCAGCTCGACGACCTGTCGGCGCAGCTGGACGAGCCCCTGCGGACCTCGGCGTACGGCCTGCTGGTCGCCGAGGCGCCGGCGCCGGTCGAAGCTCCCCCGCTGGCCGCGATCAAGCCGGTCGCCGACGAGGGCCTGCACATCAGCTACGCCATCCAGTGGGTGCTGTTCGCCGTCATGGGCTTCGGCGGGCTCGGCTGGGCGATCCGCCACGAGTACCGCATCCGCAACGCCGACGACCCCGAGGTCGTGGCGGCCGAGGAGCGGCGCGAGGAGCGCCGCCGACGCCGCGGACGCAGCGACTCCGAGGTCGAGGACGAGCTGCTCGACGCTCGCTAGGCGAGCGTGATCAGGTCGAGGTAGTCGGCCGCCCAGTGGTCCTCGGTGCCCTCCGGCATGATCAGGACGCGCTCGGGGTTCAGCGCCTCGACGGCTCCCTCGTCGTGGCTGACCAGGACGACCGCGCCCTCGTAGTGCGCGAGCGCGTCGAGGATCTCCTCGCGGCTCGCGGGGTCGAGGTTGTTGGTGGGCTCGTCGAGCAGGAGCACGTTCGCGCCCGAGACCACGATCATCGCCAGGGCGAGACGGGTCTTCTCTCCGCCGGAGAGGACCCCGGCCGGCTTGTGCGAGTCGTCCCCGGTGAACAGGAACGAGCCCAGGACCCGGCGCGCCTCGGTCTCGGTGAGGTTCGGGCTGGAGGAGACCATGTTCTCGAGCACCGAGCGCTTGACGTCGATCGTCTCGTGCTCCTGCGCGTAGTAGCCGATCCGGAGGCCGTGCCCGGCCTCGATCACTCCGGTGTCGGGCTGGTCCACGCCGCCCAGGATGCGCAGGAGCGTCGTCTTGCCCGCTCCGTTGAGCCCCAGGATGACGACCTTGGAGCCGCGGTCGATCGCGAGGTCGACGGCGGTGAAGATCTCGAGCGAGCCGTAGCTCTTCGACAGGTTCTGAGCCTGCAGAGGGGTGCGACCGCAGGCGGACGGGGTCGGGAACCGGAGCTTCGCGACGCGGTCGACCGCGCGGACCTCCTCGAGCCCGCTGAGCATGCGCTCGGCACGCGCGACCATCTGGTGCGCCGCTGCGGCCTTCGAGGCCTTCGCGCCGAACTTCGCGGCCTGCAGCTGGAGGGCGCCGGCCTTCTTCTCGACGTTGACCCGCTCCTTCTTGCGGCGCTCCTCGTCGGCGGCGCGCTGGCGCTGGTAGTTCTTCCAGTTCATGTTGTAGACGTCGATGACCTGGCGATTGGCGTCGAGGTAGAAGACGCGGTTCACGGTCTCGCCGACCAGCTCGATGTCGTGGCTGATCACGATGAAGCCGCCGCGGTAGTTCTTGAGGAACTCGCGGAGCCAGACGACGGAGTCGGCGTCGAGGTGGTTCGTCGGCTCGTCGAGGATCAGCGTGCTCGCGTCGGAGAAGAGGATGCGCGCGAGCTCGATGCGGCGCCGCTGGCCACCGGAGAGCGTCTTGAGCGGCTGGTCGAGGATCCGGTCGGGGAGGTTGAGGTTGCTCGCGATCGACGCGGCCTCCGCCTCAGCCGCATATCCGCCGAGGGAGAGGAAGCGGTCCGTGAGGTTGCCGTACTTCTTCATGCCGGCCTCGCTCACGGAGGTGTCGCTGCTCGACATCGCGACCGTCGCCTCCTGCATGCCGAGCACCAGCTGCCCCAGCCCGCGGGCGTCGAGGATGCGGGTGCGCGCCAGCTCCTCCGGGTCGCCGGAGCGCGGGTCCTGGGGGAGGTAGCCGATCTCGCCGCCGCGGTCGACCGTGCCCTTCGAGGCGATGAGGTCGCCCGCGAGGACCTTGGTCAGCGTCGTCTTCCCCGCCCCGTTGCGGCCGACGAGGCCGACCTTGTCGCCGTCGCCCACCCGGAAGGAGACGTTCTCCATCAGGAGTCGGGCGCCGACTCGGAGTTCGAGGTCGTGCACGCTGAGCACAGTGCTGTCCGTTCCCGCCAAGAAATGGCGTTCGGTTCGGGAGGAGTGGGGCAAGGGGCCGCGATGCGGCAGCCCCCTAGTATATTTCCTGAGCCGCGGGGCGGATCCACGTCCGCTCACCGCGGACGCGCTCGCTCCTCGCTCTCGGGCGACCAGGACTCTCGGAGATCACCCATGTCCCCTTCCTCTTCCGCCCTCCCGCGCCCGGTCCTCGCCGACCGGCTCGTCACCCGCTCCGTCGCGACCGACGCCCTGCTGGTGCTCGCGGGTGCAGGTCTCACCGCAGCGATGGCGCAGCTGTTCATCCCGATGTGGCCGGTCCCCTTCACGGGCCAGACCTTCGCGGTCCTCCTGGTCGGCACGACGCTCGGCGCGCTCCGCGGCGCGCTGTCCATGCTCGTGTACGCGCTCGTCGGCGCTCTCGGCGCCCCGGTCTTCACCGAGGGCTCGCACGGCTGGGCGGTCCTCGCGGGTCCCACCGGCGGCTACATCGTCGGTTTCGTCCTCGCGTCGATCGTCACCGGATGGCTCGCTCAGCGGCAGTGGGACCGTCGCGTCGTCGGCACGCTGGTGACCTTCCTCGCCGGCACCGCCACCATCTACCTCGTCGGCCTGCCCTGGCTGGCCGCCGCCCTCGCCTCGCTGGGGCTGCCAGCCGACCTCGGCTCCGTCCTCTCCGCGGGACTCGTGCCCTTCCTGGTCGGCGACGCGCTCAAGGCGCTGGTCGCTGCCGCGCTGCTCCCCACCGCCTGGGCGATGCTCTCGCGACGCTCGCGCTGAGCGGTCGCACGGACGCCGAAGGGCCGGGAGGACGATACCTCCCGGCCCTTCGGCGTCCAGCAGCGGTCGAGCCGCCCGGTCCTCCTACTTGACCTCGGTGGAGACTCCACCGACTCGACCGGCGGGGACGACGACGGCCCTCGACGCCGGAGTCGACCCGTCCGGCCGTTCCGACTCCACGACGGACCGCGACCGGCTGAAGACGACAGGAACGCCGAAGGGCCGGGAGGACGACTCCTCCCGGCCCTTCGGCGTCGGTGTGCAGCGGCTAGATCGAGAAGCCGAGTGCGCGCATCATGTCGCGCCCGTCCTCGGTGATCCGGTCGGGACCCCACGGCGGCATCCAGACCCAGTTGATCCGGAACGCCTCGACGATGCCGTCGAGCGACTCGGCGGTCTGCTCCTCGAGCACGTCGGTCAGCGGGCAGCCCGCCGAGGTGAGGGTCATGTGGATGACGAGGGCGTCGTTCTCGTCGTCCCAGCCCAGGTCGTAGATGAGTCCCAGGTCGACCACGTTGACCCCGAGCTCGGGGTCCATGACGTCCTTGAGGGCCTCCTCGACCTGGTCGAAGAGCTTCGGCTCGAGAGTGGTGACCGCCATGATCAGACCGTCGCCGAGGTCAGGAAGCGGTCGTAGCCCTCGTCCTCGAGCCGGGTGGCGAGCTCCTTGCCGCCCTGCTCGGCGACGCGGCCGGCGACGAAGACGTGGACGAAGTCGGGCTGGATGTAGCGCAGGATCCGCGTGTAGTGCGTGATCAGCAGCACGCCGAGACCGGTGCTCTGGTGGGCGCGGTTGACGCCCTCCGACACGATCTTGAGCGCGTCGACGTCGAGGCCGGAGTCGGTCTCGTCGAGGACGGCGAACTGCGGGGCGAGCAGCTCGAGCTGGAGGATCTCGTTGCGCTTCTTCTCGCCGCCCGAGAAGCCCTCGTTGACGTTGCGCGCCGCGAAGGACGAGTCCATGCGGAGGTTCGCCATCGCCGACTTGACGTCCTTCGTCCACGTGCGGATGGCGGGCGCCTCGCCGGCGATCGCGGTCTTGGCGGTGCGGAGGAAGTTGGTGTTGGTCACACCGGGGATCTCGACCGGGTACTGCATGGCGAGGAAGAGGCCCGCGCGGGCGCGCTCGTCGACGGACATGTCGAGGACCTCGACGCCGTCGAGGGTGATCGAGCCGCCGTCGACGTGGTACTTGGGGTGTCCCGCGATCGTGTACGCGAGGGTGGACTTGCCGGACCCGTTGGGGCCCATGATCGCGTGGATCTCACCCTGGTTGATGGTGAGATCGACACCGCGGAGGATCTGCTTGGTCCCCTGCTCGGTCTCGACACTGACGTGGAGATCGCTGATCTGGAGAACGGACATTCAGACTTCCTTCGTGACGGTCGGGTCGATGTAGACGTCGCCGTCGATGATCTCGACGACGAAGACGGGGACCGGCTCGTAGGCCGGGAGGTTCAGCGGGGTGCCGGTGCGGAGGGAGAACTGGGAGCCGTGCGCCCAGCACTCGAGGCTGTCGCCCTCGACGAAGCCCTCGGAGAGCGAGATCTCACCGTGGGTGCAGGTGTCACCGATGGCGTGGATCTCGCCGGCGGAGTCCTGCACGACCGCGATCGCGACTCCGTCGACCTCGACACGCATGGCCTGGTTGGGGATCAGCTCGGAGACCGAGCAGATCATCGCGGCGTTGCTCATGCGGTGACCGCCGCTCCGCGGGAGGAGCCGGTCTGGCCGGCGCTGCCGGCGAGCTCCGCCTCGATCGCGAGCTGCAGGCGGTCCTCGAGCTCGGCGACCTTGATCTGCTGCACGATCTCGCTGAGGAACCCGCGCACGACCAGGCGTCGCGCCTCGTCCTCGCGGATCCCGCGGGACTGCAGGTAGAAGAGCTGCTCGTCGTCGAAGCGGCCGGTCGCCGAGGCGTGCCCCGCTCCGGCGATGTCACCGGTCTCGATCTCGAGGTTCGGGATGGAGTCGGCGCGCGTGCCGTCCGAGAGGACGAGGTTGCGGTTCTGCTCGTAGCTGTCGGTGCCGGTGGCGCTGTTGCGGATCAGGACGTCGCCGATCCAGACGGTGCGCGCGCCCTCGCCCTGCAGCGCGCCCTTGTAGGTCACGCGGCTGCGGGTGTCGGGGGCGTCGTGGTCGACGTACACCTGCTGCTCGAGGTGCTGGCCGCCGTCGGCGAAGTACAGGCCGAAGAGCTCGCCGTCCGCTCCGCGCTCGACGAGGTGCGCCGAGGGGTTCACCCGGACGATGGAGCCGCCGAGGGTGACCACGATGTGCTTCACCTTCGCGTCGCGTCCGACCCGCACGAAGTGGTTGGCCAGGTGCCGGGCGTCGTCCGCCCACTCCTGCACGGTGACGACGGTGAGCTGCGCGCCCTCGCCGACGAGGATCTCCACGTTCTCCGCGAGGGAGGCCTCCCCCTCGTTCTGCAGCACAACGACGGCGCGGGCGTAGGGCGCCGCCTCGATGATCGTGTGCGCGGCGCGGGGTGCGGAGCCGAGGCCCGAGCGGACGAGGGTGGCGACCTTCTCGTCCTCTCCCGTCACGCGGACGGCGAGAGCCTTCTCGAAGCTCGACCAGGCGTTCGCGGCGGCACGGTCCTCGGGGAGGCCGGCAGTGCCGATCCGCTGGTCGTCGCGGCCGACCCACGAGACGTCGACACCATCCACCGGCGTGTGCTCGACCGGGACGGGCGAGCCGTCGAGCGCGCCGTCGATGAGATCGCCGAGGCGGGCGACGGGGGTCAGCTTCCAGGCGATCTCGCGGCCGGTGACGGCCTCGAAGGCCTCGACGTCGGCCGACGCGAAGCGCTCGGAGCGCGTCTGCACGGGCGTGAACGCCCCGTCGGAGTGGGCGCTGATGCCCAGGCGCTCAGCGGCGGCCGCGCCGTCGATCTCGGGGGTCGCGGCGCTCGTGGGGACCGTCATCTGGCGGTGGTTCCTTTCGATGGGTGCGGGGCGCCCCGTCCGGGCGCCCCTTCGAGGGGGGAGGCGGGCGTCAACCGACGCTGCCCTCCATCCCCATCTCGATGAGCTTGTTCAGCTCGAGGGCGTACTCCATGGGCAGCTCGCGCGCGATCGGCTCGATGAAGCCGCGGACGATCATGGCCATGGCCTCGTCCTCCGGCAGGCCGCGCGACATCAGGTAGAAGAGCTGCTCCTCGCTGACCTTCGACACCGTCGCCTCGTGGCCGAGCTGCACGTCGTCCACGCGGATGTCGATCGCCGGGTAGGTGTCGGAGCGCGAGATGGTGTCGACCAGGAGGGCGTCGCAGCGCACGGTGTTCGCCGAGTGGTGCGCGTTCGCGTCCACCCGGACCTCGCCGCGGTACCCGGCGCGACCGCCGCCGCGGGCGATCGACTTCGAGACGATCGACGACTGCGTGTACGGCGCCATGTGGACCATCTTCGCGCCGGCGTCCTGGTGCTGGCCGGGGCCCGCGAACGCGACGGAGAGGGTCTCGCCCTTGGCGTGCTCGCCGACCAGGAAGATCGACGGGTACTTCATCGTGACCTTGGAGCCGATGTTGCCGTCGATCCACTCCATCGTCGCGCCCTCGTGCGCGATCGCGCGCTTGGTGACGAGGTTGTAGACGTTGTTCGACCAGTTCTGGATCGTCGTGTAGCGCACGCGGGCGTTCTTCTTCACGATGATCTCGACCACGGCCGAGTGCAGCGAGTCCGACTTGTAGATCGGAGCCGTGCAGCCCTCGATGTAGTGGACGTAGCTGTCCTCGTCCGCGATGATCAGGGTCCGCTCGAACTGGCCCATGTTCTCGGTGTTGATCCGGAAGTAGGCCTGCAGCGGGATGTCGACGTGGACGCCCTTGGGGACGTACACGAAGGAGCCGCCGGACCAGACCGCGGTGTTCAGCGCCGCGAACTTGTTGTCGCCCGCGGGGATGACGGTGCCGAAGTACTCCTCGAATATCTCGGGGTGCTCGCGCAGCGCCGTGTCGGTGTCCATGAAGATGACGCCCTGCTCCTCCAGGTCCTCGCGGATCTGGTGGTAGACGACCTCGGACTCGTACTGGGCCGCGACGCCGCCGACGAGGCGCTGGCGCTCCGCCTCCGGGATGCCGAGCTTCTCGTACGTGTTCTTGATGTCGTCCGGGAGGTCGTCCCAGGTCTGCGCCTGCTTCTCGGTGGAGCGGACGAAGTACTTGATGTTGTCGAAGTCGATATCCGACAGGTCGGCGCCCCACGTCGGCATGGGCTTGCGCTCGAAGAGCTTCAGGGCCTTCATGCGGCGGTCGCGCATCCAGGCGGGCTCGTTCTTGAGCGCGGAGATGTCGGAGACGACCTCGGGCGAGATGCCGCGTCGCGCGGAGGCTCCGGCGGAGTCCGAGTCGGACCAGCCGAACTCGTAGACGCCCAGGCTCTCGAGCTCGGGGCGGTCGATCAGGATGTCTGACATGTGTACCTCGTTTCCTACCCACTGCTAACCGGTCGGGTCCCGGAGTCATTCCCCCGGGGGTGGCCCGCGGGTGCTCTCCGGCCGGTCGCGCGATCGATCTGATGCGCGGAGCGGATGATGTGCGTCCCTGGATTCCGGAGGTGTGCGTCGGCGCTCCATCGGGCCGTGTGCGGATCACGTGCGCAGGGTGCGTCGAACCGTGACCAGCTTCTCATTCTACCGGCGTCCGCCGTTCAGCGGAACCTCCGCACCTGGGTGTCGGCCGGGCACCGGTGACGTGCCTCCAGACGCGCATGGCCATACCGGTGTCGGTGGTCCGTGATTCGGTTCCGCCATGACGAACGACGCATCGACCCCGATCCCCGCACGACTCGTGACCGCCCTGGTGGGCGCCGGCCTGCCGACCGGACCCGCACGGGCGTTCGGCCCTCTCGCCCGCGCGATCGCGGCCGACCTCCCGCTGCGGGCGCTCCCCCGCGTGCTCCTGCGCCTCCGGCGGCACCTGCTCTCCGCCGAGCCGGAGCCCGCGGTCAGGCGGCGGGCTGGAGCTCCTGGGCGGCGTCCCGGCGCTGGGCGCGCACGGTGAACAGCCTCGGGTTCACGTCGAGCAGCACGCGGACCGCGCCGACCCAGATGAGCGCCGAGCCGAGGAGGTGCACCGCGACGAGCGTCTCGGGCAGCGCGGTGAGCGACTGCACGACCCCGACCAGCGCCTGCAGCACGACGACCACGAGGAAGGCGATCACGCGCCGCCGGGCGAGCTCCGAGCCCGCCGCCCGCGACAGGCGCAGGAGCAGCGCGGCGCCCACGACGAGCACCGCCGTGCCGAGCACGCCGTGCACGACGGTCACGCTCTCCCAGTGGAACTGCATGCGGGGCACCTCCGCGGAGTCGCCGGCGTGCGGGCCGGTCCCCGTCACGAGGGTCCCCACGAGGATCACGAGGAGCGTCAGGCCGACGAGCCCGATGCTGAGCGCCCGCGTCGGGCGGTCGGGCTCGAAGGCCACGGACTGCGAGCGGTGGGCGCGGTGCCACGTCAGTGCGGTGGTGGTGAGGAGGGCGATGGCGAGAACGAAGTGCCCGGCCACGATGTACGGGTTGAGGCCCGAGTGCACGGTCGCGCCGCCCGCGAGGGCGTTCGCGACGACGAGCCAGAACTGCGACCAGGCGAGCCGGGTCATGGTGCGGTCGCGCGGCTTCTGCAGGCGCGCGGCCGTGATCGCCCAGCCCACCGCGACCACGAGGACGCCGGTGAACGCGCGGTTCGTGAACTCGATGAAGCCGTGGATCCCGAGCTCGGGGGTCGAGGTGAGCGAGCCCGGCTCGCACGCCGGCCAGGTGGGGCAGCCGAGGCCCGAGCCGGTCAGCCGGACGACGCCCCCGAAGAAGATGATCAGGATGCTCGCGACGAGCGCCGCGGTGGTCCCCCAGCGCAGTGCGCGCGGACCCAGGGTCACCCGCTCGGCGAGCAAGGAGAACGGCGTCACCATCAGAAGGGGAGCAGCGGGTCGATGCCGACGGCGAGGAAGAGCAGGGTGAGGTATCCGATGGACCCGTGGAACACCCGCATCGGCGAGACGTGCTCGTGACGGATCGCGAGGCTGTAGAGGCGGTGCGTCTCGGCGATGAACCAGACTCCGCTGCCGAGCGCGACCACCGTGTAGAGCACCCCCATTCCGGCGACGGGGATCAGCAGGAGCGAGCAGGCGACGGTGGCCCAGGCGTAGAGGATGACCTGGAGCCCGACGATCGTGCGCCCGCGCACGACGGCCAGCATCGGCACGCCGGCGGCCTGGTAGTCGTCCCGGTACTTCATCGACAGCGGCCAGTAGTGCGGCGGCGTCCAGAGGAAGATGACGGAGAAGAGGATGACGGGGGCCCAGTCGAGCGAGCCGGTGACCGCCGCCCAGCCGATCAGCACCGGCATGCAGCCCGCGATGCCGCCCCACACGATGTTCTGCGGCGTCCGGCGCTTGAGGAAGAGCGTGTAGAACACGACGTAGATCAGGATCGCGGCGAGCGAGAGGCCCGCGGAGAGCCAGTTGGCCGTGAGGCCGAGCCAGACGATCGACAGGACGCCGATCGTGGTCGCGAAGACGAGCGCGGCCCGGTCCGAGATCTCCCCGGTCACGAGCGGCCGGTTCTTCGTCCGGTTCATGATCCGGTCGATGTCGCGGTCGAAGTAGCAGTTGAACGCGCCCGCGGACCCGGCGCTCAGGGCGCCGCCGATCAGGACGTTGAGGACCAGCAGCAGATTCGGGATCCCGCCCTGCGCCAGGATCATCGTCGGAGCAGTCACCACGAGGAGCAGCTCGATCACGCGCGGCTTCGTCAGAGCGACGAAGGCCTTCACCTTGCGCGAGAGGGTCGTCGGCGACGCCCCGTCCCGCTCGACGGCGGTGGTCTCCACGACTGCGTCCATTGCTCCTCTAACGATTCGATGATCCCGAACGAGTGTAATGCGCCCGTCCGGGAGCCGGGCCCGGCGTGCACGCTTGTCCAATCGGACGCAGACATATGCGACCACGCAACCCCCGGTCAGCGGCGCACCCCCCTCCGTATACTCGAGACTGCTCGCCAGAGCGCCCGCCACGCACCCGAGCCCGCCCGACGATCGTCGGCACGGGGCCGAGAGGGCCGTCGCCGGAGCATCGTGTCGAAGTCGTCATGCGGCGTGCTCCACCATGCGAGAGGGCGGACGGTCCCCGTCTGCCCCACGTCTCGAGAAAGGTCAGTACCAAGTGTCAGAACTGCAATGGGAATCCATTGACGAGAAGGCAGTCGACACGGCGAGGGTTCTCGCCGCGGATGCGGTCGAGAAGGTCGGCAACGGCCATCCCGGAACCGCCATGAGCCTCGCGCCCGCCGCCTACCTCCTGTTCCAGAAGGTCATGCGCCGCGATCCGTCCGACGCGACCTGGATCGGCCGCGACCGGTTCATCCTGTCGGTCGGCCACTCCTCGCTGACCCAGTACGTCCAGTTCTACCTGGGCGGCTACGGACTCGAGCTCGACGACCTCAAGGCGCTGCGCACCTGGGGCTCGAAGACCCCGGGCCACCCGGAGTACGGCCACACCGACGGCGTCGAGATCACCACCGGGCCGCTCGGCCAGGGCCTCGCCTCCGCCGTGGGCTTCGCCTACGCCTCGCGCTTCGAGCGCGAGCTGTTCGACCCGGAGGCCGCCGCGGGCACCTCCCCGTTCGACCACTTCGTCTACGTGATCGCCGGCGACGGCGACCTGCAGGAGGGCGTCACCAGCGAGGCCTCCTCGCTGGCCGGCCACCAGAAGCTCGGCAACCTGGTCGTCATCTACGACTCCAACCAGATCTCGATCGAGGACGACACCAACATCGCCTTCACCGAGGACGTCAAGGCGCGCTACGAGGCCTACGACTGGCAGGTCCAGGTCGTCGACTGGAAGAAGACCGGCGAGTACCACGAGGACGTCGCCGAGCTGCACGCCGCGATCGAGGCCGCGAAGGGCGAGACCGACAAGCCGTCGCTCATCATCCTGCGCACCATCATCGGCTGGCCGTCGCCGAAGAAGCAGAACACCGGCAAGATCCACGGCTCCGCCCTGGGCGCCGACGAGCTCCGCGGACTCAAGGAGGTGCTCGGCTTCGACCCCGAGAAGACCTTCGACGTCGCCGACGAGGTCATCGAGCACACCCGCAAGGCCGTCGAGCGCGGCCAGGCCCAGCACGCCGAGTGGGACGAGCAGCTCGCCGCCTGGGCGTCCGCGAACCCCGAGAAGAAGGAGCTGCTCGACCGGGTCCTCTCGGGCGAGCTGCCCGAGGGCGTCCAGGAGGCGCTCCCCGTCTTCGAGCCCGGCAAGGAGGTCTCGACCCGCGCCGCGTCCGGCAAGGTCATCAACGCCCTCGCCGGCGTGATCCCCGAGCTGTGGGGCGGCTCCGCCGACCTCGCCGAGTCGAACAACACGACGATCGAGGGAGCCGGCTCCTTCGTCCCGACGGAGTTCTCGACCCACGAGTGGACCGGGAAGAAGGGCGGCCGCGTGCTGCACTTCGGCATCCGCGAGCACGCCATGGGCGCGATCCTCAACGGGATCGTCCTGCACGGCAACACCCGCCCCTTCGGCGGCACCTTCCTGATCTTCTCCGACTACATGCGCCCGGCGGTCCGTCTCGCCGCGCTCATGAAGGCGCCGGCCATCTACGTCTGGACCCACGACTCCGTGGCGCTCGGCGAGGACGGCCCGACGCACCAGCCGGTCGAGCAGCTGTCGACCCTCCGCGCGATCCCGGGCCTGGACGTCGTCCGCCCCGGCGACGCGAACGAGGTCGCCTACGCCTGGAAGACCATCCTCGAGCGCCGCGAGGGCCCCGCCGGCCTCGCGCTCACCCGTCAGAACATCCCGGTGTTCGAGCGCGGCGAGGGCGACGCGGAGGGCGAGACCTTCGCCTCCGCCGCGAACGTCGCCCGCGGTGCCTACATCCTGGCCGAGGCGCCGGGCGGCACCCCGGACGTGATCTTCATCGCGACCGGCTCCGAGGTCCAGATCGCCGTCGAGGCGCGCGAGGCCCTGAGGAGCGAGGGCGTCAACGCCCGCGTCGTCTCGGCTCCGTCCCTCGAGTGGTTCGAGGAGCAGGACGCCGAGTACCGCGAGAAGGTCCTGCCCTCCTCGGTGAAGGCGCGCGTCTCGATCGAGGCCGGCCTGAGCCTGGGCTGGCAGAAGTACGTCGGCGACGCCGGCCGCTCCGTCTCGATCGAGCACTTCGGCGCCTCGGCCGACTACAAGACCCTGTTCCGCGAGTTCGGGATCACCACCGAGGCGGCACTGTCCGCCGCCAAGGAGTCGCTCGCAGCCTCCTGACCCGAAGGCCGCGTCCACCACGGACGCGGCCTTCGCCGTCGGAGCAGCGGCCCCCTCACACCACGCACCACCTACGCAGAAGAAGAAGAGACATGACCGAGAACACCCCCACCGCAGAGCTCTCCGCCGCCGGCGTCAGCATCTGGCTCGACGACCTCTCCCGCTCGCGCATCTCCACCGGAGGGCTGCAGAAGCTCATCGAGGAGAAGAACGTCGTCGGAGTCACCACGAACCCCACGATCTTCGCCGCGGCCCTGACCAACGGCGAGTCCTACGACGCCCAGGTGCGCGAGCTCGCCTCCGCCGGCACCTCGGTGACCGACGCCGTCTTCGAGATCACCACCGACGACGTCGCCGCGGCGTCCGACATCTTCCGCCCGATCTACGACGCGACCAACGGCTACGACGGCCGCGTGTCGATCGAGGTCGAGCCCGGCCTGGCGCACGACGCCCAGGGCACCATCGAGCAGGCCAAGGCCCTCTGGGCCAAGGTCGACCGCCCCAACGCGATGATCAAGATCCCCGCGACCGTCGAGGGCCTCGAGGCCATCACGGAGGTCATCGGCTCCGGCATCTCGGTGAACGTCACCCTGATCTTCTCGCTCGCCCGCTACCGCGCCGTCATCAACGCGTACCTGGCCGGCCTCGAGAAGGCCAAGGACGCCGGCATCGACCTGTCGACCATCCACTCCGTCGCCTCGTTCTTCGTCTCGCGCGTCGACACCGAGATCGACAAGCGCCTCGAGGCCGTCGGCACCGACGAGGCCCGCGCCCTCAAGAGCAAGTCCGGCGTCGCCAACGCGCAGCTGGCCTACGAGGTCTTCGTCGAGGCGTTCGCCACCGAGCGCGCCCTGCTGCTCCAGGAGTCCGGCGCCAACCGCCAGCGCCCCCTCTGGGCCTCGACCGGCGTCAAGTCGACCGACCTCCCCGACACCCTCTACGTGACTGAGCTCGTCGCGGCCGGCGTGGTCAACACGATGCCCGAGAAGACCCTCGAGGCGACCTTCGACCACGGCGTTATCACCGGCGACACCGTCACGGGCTCGTACGCCGACGCGAACGCCGTCCTCGACGCCGTCGCGGCGCAGGGCGTCTCGTACGCCGACGTCACCGAGCTGCTCGAGAAGGAGGGCGTGGAGAAGTTCATCGTCTCCTGGAACGAGCTGCTCGACACCGTCACCGCGGCGCTCGAGGGCGCGAAGGCGCAGGCCTGATCATGGCCATCCAGATCCACGTCAGCGGAGACGCCGAGAAGGCCGTCGACCGCGTCGTCCCGGAGCTCGTCGCCGACGAGGTCGCCTCCGGCATCACCGCCCAGGTCCCCACCCTGTGGGGCGCCGCGGCGGAGGAGGAGGCGGCCAAGCGCCTCGGGTGGACCGAGTCGACCACCGTCTCCCGCCCCCTGATCCCCCAGATCCTCGCCCTGCGCGAGGAGTTCCAGGCCAAGGGCGTCGACCACATCGTCCTCGGCGGCATGGGCGGCTCCTCGCTCGCGCCCGAGGTCATCACCCGCACCGCCGGCGTCGAGCTCACCGTGCTCGACTCGACGGCGCCCGGCCAGGTGCTCGCGGCCCTGAACGACCGGCTCGCGTCGACCGCGGTCGTCATCTCCTCGAAGTCCGGCTCGACCGTCGAGACCGCGAGCCAGAAGAAGGCCTACGAGAAGGCGTTCACGGAGGCGGGCATCGATCCGCTCGACCGCATCGTCATCGTGACCGACCCGGGCTCGCCCCTGGACACCTCCTCCCGCGAGGCCGGCTACCGCGTGTTCAACGCCGACCCGAACATCGGCGGGCGCTTCTCGGCGCTCTCCGCGTTCGGCCTCGTGCCGTCCGGGCTCGCCGGCGCCGACATCGAGGCCCTCCTCGACGAGGCGGCCGAGGCCTCCCTCGGGCTCGCCGTGGACTCCCCCGAGAACCCGGGCCTGATCCTCGGAGCGGCGATCGCCGCGACCAGCCCGCGCCGCGACAAGCTCGCGATCGTCGCCGACGGGACCGACATCGTCGGCTTCGCCGACTGGGCGGAGCAGCTCATCGCCGAGTCCACCGGCAAGGACGGCACGGGCATCCTCCCCGTCGTCCTCGGCACGCTGGCCCCCGAGCTCTCGGAGGACCTGCCCGACGTGCAGGTCGTCCGCCTGGTCGAGGACGCCACGGCGCTGCACCTGTTCCCGCGCGACCGCCACGAGGGCGAGATCCTCCTCTCCGGCTCGCTCGGCGCTCAGATGCTGACGTGGGAGTACGCCGTCGCCGTCGCGGGTCGCCTCCTGGGCATCAACCCGTTCGACCAGCCCGACGTCGAGTCGGCGAAGGTCGCGACCCGGGCCCTGCTCGAGAAGCGCCCCGAGCCCGAGGCGCCCGCGTTCACCGACGCGGGCATCGAGGTCACCGGCAGCAGCAGCGTCACCGAGGGCGTCTCGACCGTCGCCGCCGCTGTCGACCGCCTCCTCGCGCAGCTGGGCGACGGCGGCTACGTCTCGATCCAGGCGTACGTCGACCGCCTCGCGCTCCCGCAGCTCGAGGGCGTGCGCGACCTCCTCGCCGCGCAGGCCCAGCGCCCCGTCACCTTCGGGTGGGGCCCGCGCTTCCTGCACTCGACCGGGCAGTACCACAAGGGCGGGGCGCCGACCGGCGTGTTCCTCCAGATCACCGAGCGCTCCGACGTGGACCTCGAGATCCCGGACAGCCCGTTCACCTTCGGCCAGCTCATCCTGGCGCAGGCCGCCGGCGACGCGAGCGTGCTCGCCGAGCACGGCCGGCCGGTGCTGACCCTCACGCTGACCGACCCCGAGGCCGACCTCGAGGCGCTCTTCGAGGCCCTCAACACCTGATCCGACGGGCACGCCGCCGCTGCGCTCTCGAGCGCGCGGCGGCGTGCCCGCGGTCGTCCCGCGACCACTTCCCGGGGCAGCAGCCGGGCCCGCCCGCTCCTCCCCCTCCCTCACCGATAGCAGTGCGCCGGTCCCACCGGCACACAGAAGGACACTGCACATGTCTGTGGACATCACCCCCGAGTTCAACCCGCTGAGGTTGAGCTTCGACCGCCGGTTGAACCGGATCGCCGGGCCCAGCGGCCTCGTCATCTTCGGCGTGACCGGCGACCTCTCCCGCAAGAAGCTCATGCCCGCGGTCTACGATCTCGCCAACCGCGGCCTCCTGCCTCCCGGCTTCGCCCTCGTCGGATTCGCCCGGCGCGACTGGGACGACCAGGACTTCGAGCAGGTCGTCCACGACTCCGTGAAGAAGCACGCCCGCACCGAGTTCCACGAGGAGGTCTGGGCGCAGCTCGCGCAGGGCATCCGGTTCGTGCAGGGCGAGTTCGACGACCCCGAGGCGTTCGCCCGCCTGAAGACGACCGTCGACGACCTCGACCGCGAGCGCGGCACGAACGGCAACTTCGCCTTCTACCTCTCGATCCCCCCGAAGTCCTTCCCGCAGGTCACCGAGCAGCTGCGCAGCTCCGGCCTCGCCGAGCAGAAGGACGGCCAGTGGCGCCGCGTCGTCATCGAGAAGCCGTTCGGCAGCGACCTGAAGACGGCTCGCGAGCTGAACGACGTCGTCGAGTCGGTCTTCCCGCCCGACTCCGTCTTCCGGATCGACCACTACCTCGGCAAGGAGACGGTCCAGAACATCCTGGCCCTGCGCTTCGCCAACATGATGTACGAGCCGCTCTGGAACTCGAACTACGTCGACCACGTGCAGATCACCATGGCCGAGGACATCGGCGTGGGCGGGCGCGCGGGCTACTACGACGGCATCGGAGCGGCGCGCGACGTCATCCAGAACCACCTGCTGCAGCTGCTCGCCCTGACCGCCATGGAGGAGCCGATCTCGTTCGACGCGGCCGACCTCCGTGCGGAGAAGGAGAAGGTCCTCGCGGCCGTCCGCCTCCCCGCCGACCTCTCCACTTCTACCGCCCGCGGGCAGTACGCCGGCGGCTGGCAGGGCGGCGAGAAGGTGCTCGGCTTCCTCGAGGAGGACGGCATGAGCCCCACCTCGACGACCGAGACCTACGCCGCCATGCGCCTGGACATCGGCACCCGACGCTGGGCCGGCGTGCCGTTTTACCTGCGGGCCGGCAAGCGCCTCGGCCGCCGCGTCACCGAGATCGCGGTCGTGTTCAAGCGGGCACCGAAGCAGCTCTTCGCCGAGAGCCAGACCACGTCGCTGGGCCAGAACGCGCTCGTCATCCGCGTCCAGCCCGACGAGGGCGTCACCATGCGATTCGGCTCGAAGGTGCCCGGCGCCGGCATGCAGGTGCGCGACGTGACGATGGACTTCGGCTACGGCCACGCGTTCACCGAGGCGAGCCCCGAGGCCTACGAGCGCCTCATCCTCGACGTCCTCCTGGGCGAGCCGCCGCTCTTCCCCCGGCACGAGGAGGTCGAGCTGTCCTGGAAGATCCTCGACCCGATCGAGGAGTTCTGGGCCACGCAGGGCCAGCCCGAGCAGTACCGCCCCGGAACCTGGGGCCCCGATTCCGCCGACGAGCTCCTCGCCCGCGACGGCCGCACCTGGAGGCGTCCATGATCGTCGATCTGCCCGACACCACGACGAGCGAGGTCTCGAAGACCCTCGTCAAGATCCGCGAGGAGGGCGGCGCCGTCGCCCTCGGCCGCGTCCTCACCCTCATCATCGCGACCTCCCGGGGTCACGAGGAGGAGGCCATCGAAGCCGCGAACGACGCGTCCCGCGAGCACCCGATGCGCGTCATCGTGGTCTCGAAGGACGACGGCACCACCACGGTCCCGGTCGACGCGACGGCGCGCGTCGACGCGCAGATCCGGGTCGGAGGCGACGCCGGCGCGAGCGAGGTCGTCGTGCTTCGTCCCTACGGAGACGCGGCCGAGGACGAGGAGAGCCTGGTCACGGGCCTGCTCCTCCCCGACGCCCCCGTCGTGGCCTGGTGGCCGAACAGCGCTCCGGACAACGCCTCCGCGTCCCCGATCGGCCGGATCGCCACCCGGCGAATCACCGACGCGTCGGCCCAGTCGAACCCGGCGGAAGCGCTGCACCACCTCGCGTCCACCTACGCCCCCGGCGACACCGACTTCGCCTGGACCCGCCTCACCCTCTGGCGCGCGCAGCTCGCCGCCGTGCTCGACCAGCCGCCCTACGAGCCGATCACGGCCGTCGAGGTCTCGGGCGCGCCCGACTCACCCTCGACGATCCTGCTCGCCGCCTGGCTGCAGCTCGAGCTCGACATCCCCGTCGACCACGAGCTCACGATCAGCGCCACCGGGTCCAGCGGGATCCACGGCGTGCGGCTCATCCGCGACTCCGGAGTGATCGAGCTCGAGCGCTCGGTGCCCAACGTCGCGACGCTCACGCAGCCCGATCAGCCGGTCCACGACATCTCGCTCCCCCGCCGCAGCCTCCGGGACTGCCTGGCGGAGGAGCTGCGCCGACTCGACCCGGATGACCTGTACGGTGAAGTGATCTCGCGCGGGGTCGACATGCTCACTGAGAAGGCCGAGGCCCGCAGCGCCTCCTGAGGTGTGGGCGCACGTCCAAGGCGCCCGCACCTCAGAGCTTCCCGACACGGAGCCGAACCCCGCCGATCGGCACCCGAACCCGAAGGAGTCCCCTGAGATGACCACCGAACGCCGCGTGCTGGTCCACCGCGACAAGCAGACCCTCGCCGGCTCGGTCGCCGCCCGGTTCCTCACCAAGACGATCGACGTCCTCGACGACCTGGGTTCGGCGAACGTCGTGCTCACCGGAGGGACGATGGGAGCCGCCACGCTCAAGGAGATCGGCTCCTCCTCCGCCGCCGGCAACGTGGACTGGTCGCGCGTGCACTTCTGGTGGGGCGACGAGCGCTGGGTGCCCCGCGGCCACGAGGACCGCAACGACGTCCAGGCCGGGGACCTCTTCAGCGTCCTCGATGTGCCGGCGGCGAACGTGCACTCCTACCCGGCCTCGGACGAGGGCCTGGACCTCGACGGCGCCGCCGCTGCCTACGACGCGGAGCTGCGCGAGCACGCCTCCGAGGGGCGCGACTACCCGCGCTTCGACATCACCTTCCTCGGCGTCGGGCCGGACGGGCACATCGCGTCGCTGTTCCCCGAGCGCTCCGCGATCCGCTCCACGACGCCCGGCGTCCTCGCCGTCCGCAACTCGCCGAAGCCGCCGCCCGAACGCCTCACCCTCACGCTGCCGCTGATCAACCAGTCGGACCGCATCTGGATGGTGCTCGCCGGCGCCGACAAGGCCTCGGCCCTGGGCCTCGCGCTCGCGGGTGCCAGCACGAACGAGGTGCCCGCGTCGGGCGCGTTCGGCCGCAAGCGCACGGTGTTCTTCGTCGACCAGGAGGCAGCGGCCGAGGTCCCCGAGTCGCTCATCGCTCCGAGCTACTGAGCACGGTCCGGAAACGACGGAAGGCCCGACCCCCGAGGGGGCGGGCCTTCCGTCGTTCGTCGTCCGGTGAGGATCAGGACGGGGTCGCGGTGCCTCGCCGGGCGCGCAACTGCTGCAGCGCCTCCTCGAGGAGCTGAGCCGCCTCGGCCTCGGTGCGGCGCTCCTTCACGTAGGCGAGGTGCGTCTTGTAGGGCTCGGTCTTCGCGACCTGCGGCGGGTTCGCCCGGTCGCGGCCCGCGGGGAGACCGGACTGCGGCGAGTCGATCACCTCGGGGATCTCGTCCTCGGGGAGGGCCGCCGAGAAGTGGCGCACCGTCTCGTTGCCGAGAGCGTCCCAGTAGGAGACCGCGACGCGCTCCGCGTGGAAGCCCCGGTCCTGCTCGCCCATGGGTCCTGCGCCGACGCGCGAACCGCGGATTGCACTGCCGCCTGATGCCATTGCGAGTACCCCTATGCTCCGGTGGTGAACTTGGTGATGAGTCCGAGCACCACGATGCAGGCCAGCCAGACGACGCCCAGGATCACGGTGATGCGGTTCAGGTTGCGCTCGGCGACGCCCGACGCGCCGAGGTTGGAGGTGACTCCGCCCCCGAACATGTCGGACAGTCCGCCGCCGCGCCCCTTGTGGAGCAGGATCAGCATGGTGAGCAGGAGGCTCGTGATGCCCAGGATGACCTGGAGCACGACCTGGAGGATGTCCACGCGGTACCTTTCGAAGTTCTGGCGCGTTGCGCGCCCCGACGAGTATAACGGCGCCTGCGAATCCGCGAGGAATGCGTCGTCCCGTGTTCGGGGCGATGTATACGAGTGTCCGTCGAGGGGCGGAGCGGGTGGCCTCGTCGCGGCGCCCTCGACAACCTCTCCAGTCGCCGGACCGCGAGCCTGTGATCCACGTACCAGCGGACCGATCGAGCCGAACGCGCCACTCTCTCGGAGAGCACCCCGCGACGAGCCGACAGCACCGCACCGGCCAACGCGCGAAGCCGGTGTGGGATCTCCGAGGCGAACCGGCGATCCGCGTCCCAGCGGATCTCCGTAGCCGAACGCATCCCGCTCTCGGAACCGCGCCCCGTCGCGAAGCCGACCCCGCCACGCCGCGCGGGGAGCGGCGTGGACGAAGCGAGGCGAACCGGCGATCCGCGTCCCAGCGGATCGACGTAGCCGAACGCATCCCGCTCTCGGAACCGCGCCCCGTCGCGAAGCCGACCGCGCCACGCCGTGCAGGGAGCGGCGTGGACGACGAGAGGGCGGGCCCGATGGGCCCGCCCTCTCGTCGCAGCAGCTCAGACCCCGACGTGGTTCCGGAATCGTGCGATCGCCGCGAACTCGTCGACCTGGAGGCTGGCGCCTCCGACGAGTGCTCCGTCGACGTCGGGCTCGCGCATGAAGCCGGCGATGTTTCCGGACTTCACGGAGCCGCCGTAGAGGATGCGGGTCTTCGCGGCGGTGTCGGCGCCGAGGACGTCGGCGACGACTCCGCGGAGCGCCTTGCAGACCTGCTGGGCCTGCTCGGGCGTCGCGGCCTGTCCGGAGCCGATGGCCCAGACCGGCTCGTAGGCGACGACGAGGTCGGCGTCCGCGGGGAGGCCGGTGAGGGCCTCCTTCAGCTGGGCGACCGGCACAGCCGACGGGCCGTGCTTCTCGAGGTCCTCCGCGGTCTCGCCGACGCAGATGATCGGAGCGACGCCGTGATTGACGGCCGCGGCCGACTTGGCGGCGATGTCCGCGTCCGTCTCGCCGTGGAGCGTGCGACGCTCCGAGTGGCCGACGATCACGTAGTCGCAGTCGAGCTGCTTCAGGAACTGGCCCGAGATCTCACCGGTGTAGGCGCCGCTGTCGAACTTCGAGACGTCCTGCGCGCCGTACTTGAGCGGCAGCTTGTCCGAGTCGACGAGGATCTGCACGGGCCGGAGGTCCGTGAAGGGCGGGAACACCGCGACCTCGACACCGTCGAAGTCGTGGTCGGCGTCCTTGAGGCTCCACGCCAGCTTCTGCACGAAGGCGATGGCCTGGAGGTGGTCCAGGTTCATCTTCCAGTTGCCGGCGATGAGCGGGGTGCGGGCGGCGGTGTCTACCATCCGAGGACCTCCAGTCCGGGGAGGCGCTTGCCCTCGAGGAATTCGAGGCTCGCTCCGCCTCCCGTCGAGATGTGGCCGAACTGGTCGTCGCGGAACCCGAGGGCGCGGACGGCCGCGGCGGAGTCGCCTCCGCCGACGACGCTGAGACCGTCGACCTCGGTGAGCGCCTGCGCGACGGTCTTGGTGCCCGCCGCGAACGGCTCGAGCTCGAAGACGCCCATGGGGCCGTTCCAGAACACCGTCTCGGACGCCGCGATGATCTCGGCGAAGTGCGCGGCGGTGTCCGGTCCGATGTCCAGGCCGAGGCCCTTCTCACCGAAGGGCGTGCCCTCGATCGCGTCGGCCGAGGCGACCTGGTGCTCGGCGTCGGGGCCGAACTCCGACGCCACGACGACGTCCGTCGGCAGGACGATCTCCACGCCCAGCTCCTTCGCCTTCGCGAGGTAGCCGAGCACGGTGTCGACCTGGTCCGCCTCCAGCAGGCTGGCGCCGACCTCGTGGCCCTGGGCCTTGAGGAAGGTGAACAGCATTCCGCCGCCGATGAGGATCGAGTCGACCTTCGGCAGCAGGTGCTCGATCACGCCGAGCTTGTCCGAGACCTTCGAGCCGCCGAGGACGACCGCGTAGGGGCGCTCGGGCTTCTCGGTGAGCCGCTCCAGCACCTCGAGCTCGGCCGCGATCAGCGTGCCGGCGGCGCTGGGGAGAAGCTCGGCGAGCTCGTAGACGCTCGCCTGCTTGCGGTGCACGACGCCGAACCCGTCGGAGACGAAGGCGTCGCCGTAGGCGGCCAGCTTCTCGGCGAAGGTGCGGCGCTCGGCTTCGTCCTTGCTCGTCTCGCCGGCGTTGAACCGGAGGTTCTCGAGGACGACGACCTGGCCGTCCTCGAGGGCGTCGACGGCGGCCGAGGCCGCCTCCCCGACGGTGTCCTCGGCGAAGGCCACCGGAGCGTCGAGCAGCTCGCCGAGGCGGGCGGCGACGGGAGCGAGGCTGTACTTCGCCTCGGGCTTCCCCTCGGGGCGCCCGAGGTGGCTCACGACCACGACTCGGGCGCCCTCGGAGACCAGACGCTGGAGCGTGGGCACCGACGCGCGCACGCGGCCGTCGTCCGTGATCGTTCCGTCCTTCAGGGGGACGTTCAGATCGCAGCGGACGACGACGCGCTTGCCTGCGAGGGAGCCCAGTGAGTCCAGAGTGCGGAGCGTCACTGCGCGCAGCACTTAGAGCTTGCCGGCGACGAACTCGGTGACGTCGACGAGGCGGTTGGAGTAGCCCCACTCGTTGTCGTACCAGGAGGCGACCTTGACCTGGCTGCCGATGACCTTCGTGAGGCCCGCGTCGAAGATCGACGAGTGCGGGTCGGTCACGATGTCGCTCGAGACGATCGGGTCCTCGGTGTACTTGAGGATGCCCTTGAGGTCTCCCTCGGAGGCCGCCTTGTACGCCGCGTTGATCTCCTCGACGGTGGCGGGCTTGGTCAGCTCGACGGTGAGGTCGGTGATCGAGCCGGTCGGGACCGGGACGCGGAGGGCGTAGCCGTCGAGCTTGCCGACGAGCTCCGGGATGACCAGGCCGAGCGCCTTGGCGGCACCGGTCGAGGTCGGGATGATGTTGACGGCGGCGGCGCGGGCGCGACGCAGGTCGCTGTGCGGGCCGTCCTGGAGGTTCTGGTCGGCGGTGTACGCGTGGACCGTGGTCATCAGGCCGCGCTCGATGCCGAAGTTGTCGAGCAGCACCTTGGCGAGCGGCGCGAGGCAGTTCGTGGTGCAGGACGCGTTCGAGATGATGTCGTGCGTCGCGGGGTCGTAGGTGTTCTCGTTCACGCCGAGGACCAGGGTCGCGACGTCGCTGCCGGTGGCGGGAGCGGAGACGATGACCTTCTTGGCACCCGCGGTGATGTGCTTGCGCGCGTCCTCCGACTTGGTGAAGCGGCCGGTCGACTCGATGACGACGTCGACTCCCAGCTCGCCCCAGGGGAGGTTCGCGGGGTCGCGCTCCTCGAGGACGATGATCGGCTTGCCGTTGACGACGATGCGGTCGCCGTCGAGCTCGACGGTCGCGTCGAGGCGTCCCGTGATGGAGTCGTACTTCAGGAGGTGCGCGAGGGCCTTGTTGTCGGTGAGGTCGTTGACCGCGACGATCTCGAGGTCGCTGCCCTTGGCGAGGGCTGCACGGAAGAAGTTACGGCCGATACGGCCGAAGCCGTTGATGCCGATCTTGACGGACACAGATATCTCCTGGTGAGGAAAGGCACCTCGACGGTGCAGTGGAGGGGTGGAAGCCGACGACAGGGCGTCCCGGACGCGGGGCCCGGGACGCCGAGATCGCTACGACAGTAGCAGCAGGCCCGAGGTCTTCTCGCGGGCCTTCTCGAAGCGCGCGGAGACGTCGGCCCAGTTCACGATGTTCCAGAACGCCTTGACGTAGTCGGCCTTCACGTTGACGTAGTCGAGGTAGAAGGCGTGCTCCCACATGTCGAGGAGGAGGACCGGGACGGTCGCCGCGGCGAGGTTGCCCTGGTGGTCGTAGAGCTGCTCGATGATGAGCTTCTCGCCGAGCGAGTCCCAGGCGAGGATCGACCAGCCGGAGCCCTGGATGCCGAGGGCCGAGGCGGTGAAGTGGGCGCGGAACTTGTCGAACGACCCGAAGTTGTCGTCGATGGCCGCGGCGAGCTCGCCGACGGGCTTGTCGCCGCCGTCCGGCGAGAGGTTGTTCCAGAACACGGTGTGGTTCACGTGACCGGCGAGGTTGAAGGCGAGGTCCTTCTGGAGCTTGTTCACGTTCGCGAGGTTCTCGCTGTCGCGAGCTTCCTGCAGCGAGGCGAGGGCGGTGTTCGCCCCGGCCACGTACGTCGCGTGGTGCTTGTCGTGGTGGAGCTCCATGATCCGCCCACTGATGTTCGGCTCGAGGGCCGAGTAGTCGTAGGGCAGTTCGGCGAGCGTGTAGTCAGCCATGTGCGATCTCCTGTTCGTGGTCGTCGCTCCCGTGCGACCCGCCGGCGTCTCGGCGTCCTCCGCGAGGCGGAGGAGGAGGGCCGGGAGTGTCCTGAGCGACCCGATCAGTCTAGCGAGGGGGCCCCTCCGCGTTCGGAGGGCTTGCGTTGATCGACCAGGAGACACTCAGCGTTCGCCGGGCGGGGCGCGCCGTGCGGCCGGGCCTACAGGTCCTGCAGCTCTGCCGGGAGGTTCGCGTCGGTGCCCGGGATGTCGAGGTCGGACGCGCGCTTGTCGGCCATCGCGAGGAGGCGGCGGATGCGGCCGGCGACGGCGTCCTTCGTCATCGGCGGATCGGCGTGGTGGCCGAGCTCGTCGAGGCTCGCGTCGCGGTGCGCGAGGCGCAGGCGCCCGGCGTAGCGGAGGTGCTCGGGGATGTCGTCGCCCAGGATCTCCATCGCGCGCTCGACGCGGGCGCACGCCGCGACGGCGGCCTGGGCGGAGCGGCGGAGGTTCGCGTCGTCGAAGTTGACGAGGCGGTTCGCGGTCGCCCGCACCTCGCGGCGCTGGCGCAGCTCCTCCCAGCTCGCGACGGTCGCGGTCGCGCCCATCAGGGTGAGCATCGCGCTGATGCTCTCGCCGTCGCGGATGACGACCCGGTGGACGCCGCGCACCTCGCGGGACTTGGCCTGGACTCCCAGGCGTCCGGCGGCTCCGACGATCGCCATGGCCGCCTCGTTGCCGGGGCAGATGATCTCGAGCGCCGCGGAGCGGCCCGGGTCGGTCAGCGAGCCCTGGGCGAGGAAGGCGCCGCGCCACAGGGCGGCGAGCTCCTCGCGGGAGCCGGTCGTGAGGCGGTTGGGCAGGCCGCGGACGGGCCGGCCCCGCTGGTCGAGGAGGCCGGTCTGCCGGGCGAGGGTGTCCCCGCCCTCGACGACGCGCACCAGCCAGCTCGTGGTCCTCCGGGATCCGCCGGCCGAGACGATGCTGCCCTCGCTGCGGACGCCGTACAGCTCGGCGAGGTCGCGGCGCACGCGGGTCGCGAGCGGGGCGGAGTCGAGCTCGACCTCGACCGCGAGGCGGTTGGAGATGATGTGCAGTCCTCCGGAGAAGCGGAGGATGGTCGCCAGTTCGGCGGCACGGACGGTGTTCTTGCGCGAGACGATCGCGACCAGTTCGCCCTTGACGTCTGCGGTGAGGGCCACGGAGTCTTCCTTACGTCGGGTGCGCGGCTGAGCGCGCGGGGATCATTCTCGGCCGAGGTCGCGGTGCGCCACGTTGACGGCGACGCCCGGCAGCTCGGCCAGACGGGCCGCGACACGGCCCGCGACCGCGACGGAGCGGTGCTTGCCTCCCGTGCAGCCGATCGCGATGGTCGCGTGGCGCTTGTTCTCGCGCTGGTAGCCGTCGAGCACGGGGCGCAGGGCCCGGGAGTAGGAGTCGATGAACTCCTCGGCGCCCTGCTGGGCCAGCACGTAGTCTCTCACCTCTTCGTCGAGACCCGTGTGCGGACGCAGCTCCGGGATCCAGTACGGGTTCGGCAGGAACCGCGCGTCGGCCACCATGTCGGCGTCCGTCGGCAGCCCGTACTTGAAGCCGAAGCTCATCACCGTGACCTGGAGGCCCGCGCGGCCGGCCTCGGCGAAGCGCTCGGTGATGCTGGTGGCCAGCTGGTGGATGTTGAGGTCCGAGGTGTCGATGACGATGTCGGCCGATTCCCGCAGCTGAGCGAGGCGCGTCCGCTCGGCGGAGATGCCGTCGAGGAGGGTCCCCCGGCCCTGCAGCGGGTGCGGACGGCGCACCTGCTCGAAGCGGCGGACGAGCGCGGCGTCGGTGGCCTCGAGGAACACCACTCGGAGGTCGACCCCGGCGCGCAGCTCGCGGACGATGTCGCCGAGGTCCTCGAAGAAGTCGCGTCCGCGGACGTCGACGACCGCCGCGATCTTCGGCAGCGTGTCCCCCGCACGCTGCGCCAGGTCGACCAGCGGGCGCAGCATCTGCGGCGGCAGGTTGTCGACGACGTACCAGCCGAGGTCCTCCAGCGCGTTCGCGGCCGTGGACCGGCCCGCTCCGGACATCCCCGTGACGATCAGCACGTCCTGCTGCTCGCTCTCCGTGCTCATGCGCTCTCCGTGCTCGTGTCTGCTCGTGTCCTCGGTGCCGGGCACCGGCCGCTCTCCCCCGGAGCGCGGGCCTCCAGCCTAGGGCGTGCCCCCGACGGCGGACCCGTCCGGATGCAGGTGCGCGTGGATCGCGCCCGCCAGCGTCGGGCCGATGCCCTTGACCTCGGCGATCTCGGCCTCGCCCGCCTCGCGGAGCCGGGCGACGGATCCGAAGTGCTTCAGCAGGTCGCGAACTCGCGTGCCTCCGAGCCCGGGCACCTCGGCCAGCTGCGACGAGATGTCGCGCTTGCGACGCGTCCTCTGGTGGGTGATCGCGAAGCGGTGCGCCTCGTCGCGGATGCGCTGGAAGAGGAAGAGCGCATCGCTGTTGCGCGGCAGGATGACGGGGAAGTCGGAGTCCGGCAGCCAGATCTCCTCGAGGCGCTTGGCGATCCCGCAGAGGGTGATGCCGGTCACCCCGGACTCGTCGAGCGCGCGCTGCGCGGCTGCGACCTGCGGCTGGCCGCCGTCGACGATCAGCAGCTGCGGGGGGTACGAGAACTTGCGCCGCTTGGCCTCGCCGGTCTCGGGGTCGACCGCCGCGGGCTCGACCGGCTCGCGGAGGTACGCGAGGCGGCGGGTGAGCACCTGGTGCAGCGACTCGGTGTCGTCCGTCGACTCCGCGATGGAGAACCGCCGGTACTGGTCCTTCCGCGCGAGCCCGTCCTCGAAGACCACCATCGAGGCGACGATGTTGGTGCCGCTGAGGTGGGAGACGTCGTAGCACTCCATCCGGAGCGGCGCCTCGCTCATGCCGAGGGCGTCGCGGATGTCCTCCAGGGCCTGCGTCCGAGCGGTGAAGTCGGCGGAGCGGCGGGTCTTGTAGAGCATCAGCGAGTGCTTCGCGTTCTGCGTCGCCGTCTCGAGGAGGGCGGCCTTGTCTCCGCGCTGGGCCGCTCGGAGGCGCACGTTCGTGCCGCGCAGTCCGCTCAGCCACTCCTCGAGCGCCTCGGTGTCCTCGGGCAGCTCCGGCACGACGACCTCCCGGGGCGGGACGTCGCCGGTCTCGTAGGCGGCCTGGAGGGCCGTGTCGACGAGCTCCGCCGTGCTCATGTCGAGCTCCTTGTCGACGACCCAGCCCCGCTCGCCGCGGATGCGCCCGCCGCGGACCCGGAACTGCTGCACGGAGGCGGCGAGCTCGTCGTGGACGATCGCGTAGAGGTCGACGTCCACGTTGTCCTTGAGCACGACCGCGCTCTTGGCGAGGACCGCGTCGAGGGCGGCGGCCTGATCGCGCAGCTTCCCCGCGCGCTCGTACTCCATCGCCGCCGCGGCCTCGCGCATCTCCTTCTCGAGCTCGCCGATCATCCGGCGGTCGTGGCTGCCCATGAAGGCGACGAAGCGGTCGACCATCTCGCGGTGCTCGGCGAAGGTGACGCGGTGGGAGCAGGGCCCGCCGCAGCGGCCGATCTGCGACGCGAAGCAGGGCTTGCCGCTCTGCATGGCGCGCTTGTAGTTGGAGTCGTTGCAGGTCCTGATCGGGAACGCCTTGATCATCAGGTCGATCGTCTCGTGGATCGCCCAGATCTTGGGGTAGGGCCCGAAGTAGCGGGCCTTCCTGATCTTGGCGTTCCGCGTGACCATCACCCGCGGGGCCTCGTCGCCGAGCGTCACCGCCATGTAGGGGTAGGACTTGTCGTCGCGGAACTTGACGTTGAAGGGGGGATCGAACTCGTTGATCCAGGTGAACTCGAGCTGCAGGGCCTCGACGTCGGTGCCGACGACGGTCCACTCGACGCCGGAGGCCGAGGTGACCATCCGCCGGGTGCGCTCGTGCAGGCTCGGCAGCGGGGCGAAGTAGTTGCTCAGCCGCGCGCGGAGGTTCTTGGCCTTGCCCACGTAGAGCACCCGCCCCCGGGCGTCCGTGAAGCGGTACACGCCCGGGAGGGTCGGGATCTCACCCGGCTTCGGCCGGAAGTCGACTGTCTGCGCCATGCCTCTCGCTCGCGTCAGCCGAGGATCTCGGCGAGGAACATGCCGGTGTGGCTGCCCTCGACCTTCGCCACGTGCTCGGGGGTGCCCACCGCGACCACCTGTCCGCCGCCGGCGCCGCCCTCGGGACCCATGTCGATCAGCCAGTCGGCGGACTTGATGACGTCGAGGTTGTGCTCGATGGTGATCACCGTGTTGCCCTTGTCGACCAGGCCGTTGAGGACGAGGAGGAGCTTGCGGACGTCCTCGAAGTGCAGGCCCGTCGTCGGCTCGTCGAGCACGTAGACGCTGCGGCCGTTGGAGCGGCGCTGGAGCTCGGTGGCCAGCTTGACGCGCTGCGCCTCGCCGCCGGAGAGCGTGGTCGCGCTCTGGCCGAGGCGGACGTAGCCGAGGCCCACCTCCACCAGCGTGCGGAGGAAGCGGTGGATCGCCGTGATCGGCTCGAAGAAGTCGGCCGCCTCGGCGATCGGCATGTCGAGCACCTCGGCGATGTTCTTGCCCTTGTAGTGCACGGTCAGGGTGTCGCGGTTGTAGCGCGCTCCCCCGCAGACCTCGCACGCCACGTAGACGTCGGGCAGGAAGTTCATCTCGATCTTGATGGTGCCGTCGCCCGAGCAGGCCTCGCAGCGGCCGCCCTTGACGTTGAAGCTGAAGCGGCCGGGCAGGTACCCCCGCGCCTTCGCCTCGGTGGTCTCGGCGAAGAGGTTGCGGATGCGGTCGAACACGCCCGTGTAGGTGGCGGGGTTCGAGCGCGGCGTGCGGCCGATCGGGTTCTGGTCGACGTGCACGACCTTGTCGAGGTTCTCGAGGCCGGTGACGCGCGTGTGCTTGCCCGGCACCTTGCGGGCGCCGTTGAGCTGGTTGGCGAGCACGCGGTAGAGGATGTCGTTCACGAGGGTGCTCTTGCCGGAGCCGGAGACCCCGGTGACCGCGACGAACGTGCCGAGCGGGAACTCCGCGTCGACCTTGCGGAGATTGTTGGCGTTCGCCCCGACGACCTTGATCATCCGCTTGCGGTCGATCTTCCGCCGCTTCTTCGGGACCTCGATCGCCTTGCGGCCCGAGACGTAGTCGCCGGTCAGCGAGTGGGTGTTCTCGAGCAGCGACTCGTAGGAGCCGGAGTGCACGACCTTGCCGCCGTTGACCCCGGCGCCCGGGCCGATGTCGACGATCCAGTCGGCGGTGCGGATGGTGTCCTCGTCGTGCTCGACCACGATCAGCGTGTTGCCCAGGTCGCGCAGCTTGATGAGGGTGTCGATCAGGCGGCGGTTGTCGCGCTGGTGCAGGCCGATGCTCGGCTCGTCGAGCACGTAGAGCACGCCGGTCAGCCCGGAGCCGATCTGGGTCGCCAGGCGGATGCGCTGCGCTTCGCCGCCCGACAGGGAGGCGGCGGCGCGCGAGAGGTTGAGGTAGTTGAGCCCGACCTCGATGAGGAAGTCGATGCGCGCGCGGATCTCGCGCAGCACCTGCGCGGCGATGTGCGCCTCGCGGTCGGTCAGCTCGAGCCGGCTCATGAAGTCCTGGGCGTCGCCGAGGCTGAGGTCGGCCACGTCCGCGATGCTCGCCCCGTGCACGAGCACGGCGAGCACCTCCGGCTTCAGGCGGGAGCCCTTGCACACGGGGCAGGGCACCTCGCGGAGGAACTCGGACCAGCGGGTGCGCTGGACGTCGGTCTCGGCCTGGACGAACTGGCGCTCGATGTAGGGCACGACGCCCTCGAAGCCCGAGGTGTAGCTCATCTCGCGGCCGTAGCGGTTCTTCCACTTGACCTTGACCTCGAAGTTGTCGCCGTGGAGGACGGCCTGCTGCACCTCGGTGCTGAGGCGCTTCCACGGGGTGGTGAGCGTGAAGCCGAGGTCGCGGGAGAGGCCGTCGAGCAGCTTCTCGTAGTACTGGAACAAGCCCTTGCCCTGGGTGGTCCAGGGGATGATGACGCCCTCGGCGATGCTCAGGTCGGGGTCGCCGAGCAGCAGCTCGTCGTCGACCGACATGCGCGTGCCGAGGCCCGAGCACTCCGGGCAGGCGCCGAAGGGCGCGTTGAAGGAGAAGGTCCGCGGCTCGATCTCGGTCAGCGAGATCGGGTGGTTGTTGGGGCAGGACAGCTTCTCGGAGTAGGTGGTCCAGGCGCCGTCGCCCTCGCCGTCGACGTAGTTGATCTGCACGATGCCGTCGGTGAGCCGCAGGGCCGTCTCGAGCGAGTCGGTGAGGCGCCCGAGGATGTCGGGGCCGGCCACGAGCCGGTCGACCACGACGGAGATGTCGTGCTTGTACTGCTTCTTGAGCACCGGCGGCTCGCTCAGCTGGACGAGCTTCCCGTCCACCATGGCGCGGGAGTAGCCGCCCGCGGTCAGCTCCTTGAAGAGGTCGACGAACTCGCCCTTCTTCTGGGAGACGACGGGGCTGAGGATCTGGTAGCGGGTACCGGTCTCGAGCTCCATCAGCTGGTCGGCGATCTGCTGCACGGTCTGCGCGGAGATCCGCTCGCTGCAGATGGGGCAGTGCGGGACGCCGATGCGCGCCCAGAGCAGACGCATGTAGTCGAAGATCTCGGTGATCGTGCCGACGGTGGAGCGCGGGTTGCGGTTCGTCGACTTCTGGTCGATCGAGACCGCGGGGCTGAGGCCCTCGATGAAGTCGACGTCCGGCCGGTCCACCTGCCCGAGGAACTGGCGGGCGTACGCGGAGAGGGACTCGACGTAGCGCCGCTGGCCCTCCGCGAAGATCGTGTCGAAGGCCAGGGAGGACTTGCCCGAGCCCGAGAGACCGGTGAACACCACCATCGAGTCGCGCGGGATCTCGAGGTCGACGTTCTGCAGGTTGTGCACCCGCGCGCCGCTCACCACCAGCTTCGAGGACGACTCGTCGAGCGAGGAGACGAAGCGGTGGAAGGAGGGAGAGGGGGTGGAGGAGGGGTCCGTAACGGCGTTCAGGATCGACACTCCGAAAGTGTATGCGGAGCCACCGACATCGCCCGTGGCGTTCGCTGGGCGCTGATCCGCGGGCCCCTCCCCTTGCGGATCAGCGCCCCCGATCAGGACAGGTGCCCGGCCTTCTCCATCTGGCGGAGCTCGCGCTTGAGCTCCTGGACCTCGTCCCGCAGCCGGGCCGCGAGCTCGAACTTGAGCTCGCCCGCCGCCTGGAGCATCTGCCCGTTGAGGTCGGAGATGATCGCCTCGAGGTCGTTGCCGCCGTTCGCGGCGAGACCCTGACGGCGCAGGTTCGGCGTCGGGCTCTTCTTCTTGGCGTCGCGCCCGGCGAGCAGCTCGGCGGTGTCGGCCCCCTCGCGGGCGAGGGCGTCGGTGATGTCGGCGATCTTCTTCCGCAGCGGCGTCGGGTCGATGCCGTGGTCGAGGTTGTAGGCGACCTGCTTCTCGCGTCGGCGGTCGGTTTCGTCGATCGCGAGCCGCATCGAGTCCGTCACCTTGTCGGCGTACATGTGGACCTCGCCCGAGACGTTGCGCGCCGCACGGCCGATCGTCTGGATGAGCGACGTGGACGAGCGGAGGAAGCCCTCCTTGTCGGCGTCGAGGATCGCCACGAGCGAGACCTCCGGCAGGTCGAGCCCCTCGCGCAGCAGGTTGATGCCGACCAGGACGTCGTACACGCCCGCTCGCAGCTCCGAGAGGAGCTCGACGCGCCGCAGGGTGTCGACGTCGGAGTGCAGGTAGCGGACCCGGACGCCGGCCTCCGTGAGGAAGTCGGTGAGCTCCTCGGCCATGCGCTTCGTCAGCGTCGTGACGAGCACGCGCTCGTCGCGCTCGGTGCGGCGCTTGATCTCCTCGAGCAGGTCGTCGATCTGGCCCTTCGTCGGCTTGACGACGATCTCGGGATCGATCAGGCCGGTCGGGCGGATGATCTGCTCGACGATGCCGTCGGCGATGCCCATCTCGTAGCGGCCCGGGGTCGCCGAGAGGTAGACGGTCTGGCCGACGCGCGACTTGAACTCCTCCCACTTCAGGGGCCGGTTGTCCATCGCCGAGGGCAGGCGGAAGCCGTGCTCGACCAGCGTGCGCTTGCGGGAGGCGTCGCCCTCGTACATCGCACCGATCTGCGGCACCGTCACGTGCGACTCGTCGATCACGACGAGGAAGTCGTCCGGGAAGTAGTCGAGCAGGCAGTGCGGGGCCTCTCCCGACTCGCGGCCGTCGATGTGCCGGGAGTAGTTCTCGATGCCGGAGCAGAATCCGATCTGCTGCATCATCTCGAGATCGAAGGTCGTGCGCATCCGCAGGCGCTGCGCCTCGAGGAGCTTGTTCTGCTTCTCGAGGTCGGCCAGGCGCACCTCGAGCTCCTGCTGGATGGTGTCGATCGCACGGTGCATGACGTCCTGGCTGGCGACGTAGTGCGAGCCGGGGAAGACCGACACGGAGTCGAGCTTCCGGACGATGTCGCCGGTGAGCGGGTGGAGCGTGTAGAGCGCCTCGATCTCGTCGCCGAACATCTCGATCCGGATCGCGAGCTCCTCGTACATCGGGATGATCTCGATCGTGTCGCCCCGCACTCGGAAGGTGCCGCGGGCGAAGTCGACGTCGTTGCGCGCGTACTGCATCGACACGAACTTGCGGATGAGGCGGTCCCGGTCGACCCGCTGGCCGACCTGGAGCGCCACCATCGCCTCGAGGTACTGCTCGGGCTGGCCGAGGCCGTAGATGCAGGAGACGGTCGACACCACGATCACGTCGCGGCGGCTCAGGAGCGAGTTCGTGGTGGAGTGGCGCAGCCGCTCGACCTCGGCGTTGACCGAGCTGTCCTTCTCGATGAAGGTGTCGGTCTGCGGGACGTAGGCCTCGGGCTGGTAGTAGTCGTAGTACGAGACGAAGTACTCGACGGCGTTGTTGGGGAACAGCTCGCGGAACTCGTTGGCGAGCTGCGCGGCGAGGGTCTTGTTGTGCGCGAGCACGAGCGTGGGACGCTGCACGGCCTCGACGAGCCAGGCCGTGGTCGCGGACTTGCCGGTCCCGGTGGCGCCCAGCAGGACGACATCGGTCTCGCCGGCGTTGATGCGGGCGCTCAGATCGGCGATCGCGCCGGGCTGGTCACCGCTCGGCTTGTACTCGCTGATGACCTCGAACGGGTGCACGGCACGGGTTGGCTCCATGGTTCGAAGCGTAGCCGCGACCACCGACACCGGACGGCGCGTGCGCTGGCGGCGAACGGGGGTGCGCTCTCCGGCCGGGCCGCTCGGCCACGAGGGCGGGTGGCCGGGACGGACCGTCAGCGGGCGAGACGCTCCCACAGCGCGTCGGTCCGAGCGAGCGTCTCCTCCAGCGTGCCGGAGGAGTCGATCACGACGTCGGCGAGGGCGAGGCGCTCCTCGTCGCTCGCCTGCGACGAGACCCGCGCACGAGCCTCCTCCTCGGTCAGTGCCCGGAGGGCGACGAGACGCTCGATGCGGAGGGGCTGCGGCGCGTGCACGACGACCACCTCGTCGAACTCCCCCGCTCCACGGCCCTCGGCCAGGAGGGGGACGTCGTAGACGACCACCGCGTCCGGGTCCGCCTCGGCGGCCTCCGCGAACAGCCGCTGCGAGCGGAGCGTCACCGCCGGATGGGTGATCGCATTGAGGTCGGCGCGGGCCGCCGCGTCCGAGAAGACGATCGCGCCGAGCGCCGGGCGGTCCAGCGCGCCGTCCGCGCGGATCACGGACGGGCCGAAGCGCTCGGCGATCGCCGCCAGCGCCGGCTCCCCCGGCTCGACGACCTCGCGCGCGAGGACGTCGGCGTCGACCACCACCGCTCCGTGCTCGGCGAGACGGCGGGCGACAGTGGACTTGCCCGAGGCGATGCCTCCGGTGAGGGCGACGAGATGCACCCGGCCACCCTACCCAGCGCCGTCGCCCGGAACGCCGAACGGCCGGCCCCCGAGGGGACCGGCCGTTCGATGCGATGTGCTCGCGATCAGTTGTTCGAGGACAGCTTCTCGCGGAGCGCGGCGAGCGACTCGTCGTCGGCGAGGGTGCCGCCGGTGGTCGACTCGCTGGTGAAGCCGGCGCCGACCGAGACGCCCTCGGAGACGGTGGCCGCCTCCTCCTGCGACTTGGCCACCTGGGCCTTGTGGGCCTCCCAGCGCGCCTGAGCAGCGGCGTACTCCTGCTCCCAGGCCTCGCGCTGCGACTCGAAGCCCTCGCGCCACTCGTTGGTCTCGGGGTCGAAGCCCTCGGGGTACTTGTAGTTCCCCTGGTCGTCGTACTCCGTGGCCATGCCGTAGAGCGCCGGGTCGAACTCGGTGCCCTCGGGGTCGACGTTCTCGTTCGCCTGCTTGAGCGAGAGGGAGATGCGGCGACGGTCGAGGTCGATGTCGATGACCTTGACGAACACCTCTTCGCCGACCGACACGACCTGCTCGGCGAGCTCGACGTGCTTGCCCGACAGCTCGGAGATGTGGACGAGGCCCTCGATGCCGTCCGCGACGCGGACGAAGGCACCGAACGGGACCAGCTTCGTGACCTTGCCCGGCGCGACCTGTCCGATCGCGTGGGTGCGGGCGAAGACCTGCCACGGGTCCTCCTGGGTCGCCTTGAGCGAGAGCGACACGCGCTCGCGGTCGAGGTCGACCTCGAGGATCTCGACGGTGACCTCCTGGCCCACCTCGACGACCTCGGAGGCGTGCTCGATGTGCTTCCAGGAGAGCTCGGAGACGTGGACGAGACCGTCGACGCCGCCGAGGTCGACGAACGCGCCGAAGTTGACGATCGACGACACGACGCCCTTGCGGACCTGACCCTTGTGCAGGTTGTTCAGGAACGTGGTGCGGCTCTCGGACTGGGTCTGCTCGAGGAGCGCGCGACGCGACAGGACCACGTTGTTGCGGTTCTTGTCGAGCTCGAGGATCTTCGCCTCGATCTCCTGGCCGAGGTACGGCGTGAGGTCGCGGACGCGGCGCAGCTCGATGAGCGAGGCCGGGAGGAAGCCGCGGAGGCCGATGTCGACGATGAGACCGCCCTTGACGACCTCGATGACCGAGCCGGTGACGACGCCGTCCGACTCCTTGATCTTCTCGACGTCGCCCCACGCGCGCTCGTACTGCGCACGCTTCTTGGACAGGATCAGGCGACCCTCCTTGTCCTCCTTCTGGAGGACGAGGGCCTCGACGCTGTCGCCCACGTTGACGACCTCGGAGGGGTCGACGTCGTGCTTGATGGAGAGCTCGCGCGAGGGGATGACGCCCTCGGTCTTGTAGCCGACGTCGAGGAGGACCTCGTCGCGGTCGATCTTCACGACGGTGCCTTCGATGAGGTCTCCGTCGTTGAAGAACTTCAGAGTCTTTTCGACCGCGGCAAGAAAGTCTTCAGCAGACCCGATGTCGTTGATCGCGACCTGCTTGGTTGCCTTGTCGGTCGTTGCGGTTGTCATTAAGGGATGCTCCAGGATGGATGGGTCTCGGGCGGCGGCCGCCTGCGGGCCTCGCGGCTCGGCGGAGTGGTGACCACTGCGGTGGTGAGGGATGTGCCTCCGGCCCGGGAGCCGCGCTCGGCCGGCCGGAGGACCGGCCTTCCTCGCGCGCCGCGGGCACGGCGGCGCCACAGATGTGACACCCCAGCTTAGACGCCCCGGGAGGCGCACGGCAATCTCGCCGCGCCCGTCCAGGCGCGGGTTCCGGAGTCAGCCGGCGAGGGAGGAGCGGAGGGTGTCGAGACCGACGCCGCCGAGGTCGAGCGCCCTCCGGTGGAAGGCCGCGAGCGAGAACGCGGCGCCCTCGCGCGCCTCCGCCTCGTCGCGCAGCTGCTCCCAGATCCGCTGCCCGATCTTGTAGGACGGAGCCTGCCCCGGCCAGCCGATGTACCGGTTCACCTCGAAGCGCACGAACGCGTCGTCCATGTTCACGTTGGCCCGCATGAAGTCGAGGGCCGACTCGGCGGTCCAGACGGTGCCGGAGCCCGGCATCGGCTTCTGGAGGTGCACGCCGATGTCCAGCACGACGCGCGCCGCGCGCATCCGCTGGCCGTCGAGCATGCCCAGGCGGTCGGCCGGGTCGTCGAGGTAGCCGAAGCGCTCCATCAGCCGCTCCGCGTAGAGCGCCCAGCCCTCGGCGTGGCCGGAGGTCCCGGCGAGCTGACGGCGCCAGGTGTTGAGGCGGGCGCGGTTGTGGACGGCCTGGCCGATCTGCAGGTGATGGCCCGGGACGCCCTCGTGGTAGACCGTGGTCAGCTCCCGCCAGGTGGCGAACTCGGTGACTCCGGCCGGGACCGACCACCACATCCGCCCTGGGCGCGAGAAGTCGTCGCTCGGACCGGTGTAGTAGATGCCGCCCTCCTGGGTCGGCGCGATCCTGCACTCGAGGCGGCGCACCTCCTCCGGGATGTCGAAGGCGGTGCCGGCGAGCTCGCGGACGGAGCGGTCGCTGGTCTCCTGCATCCACGCCTGCAGAGCGTCGACGCCGTGCAGAGTGCGGGCCGGGTCCGCCTCGAGGTGGGCGATCGCCTCGGCGACGGAGGCGCCGGGCAGGATCTCGCGCGCGATCGCCTCCTGCTCGGACGTCATGCGGGCCAGCTCCTCGATCCCCCACTCGTAGGTCTCGTCGAGGTCGACGACAGCGCCGAGGAAGCGGCGGGAGTGCAGCGCGTACAGCTCCCGGCCGACGGCGTCCTGCTCGGTCGCGGCGGGGGCGAGCTCGCCCCGGAGGAACTGCGCGAGCGACCCGTAGGCGGCCGAGGCACGGCGGGCGCCGTCCTCCAGCCGCTGAGCGAGCGACGCGGGCAGGGATCCGGCGGCGGGAGCGGCCTCCGCGGCCAGCTCGGCGAAGAACCCGCGGGGAGCGGCGATCTTCCGCGCCTGCTCGGCGACGAGCTCGACCTGGCGGCGGGCGGGGACCACGCCGGTGCGGATCCCCTCGCGCAGGGTCTCCGCGTAGCCCTCGAGGGCGGCCGGCACGGCCAGCAGCCGCTCGGCGACCGCCTCCCAGTCGGCGACCTCGTCCGTCGGCATCAGGTCGAAGACGTCGCGCAGCTCCTGCGCCGGGGACGCGATCACGTTGAGGTCCCGCAGCGGCAGACCGGCGTCGTGCCCCTCCAGGGAGAGCCGGAGCTCGGCGCCGAGGTCGGCGGCCGTGACGCGGTCGACGTCGTCCACGGGGTCGGCGGCCTCGAGCTCGGCGAGGGCCGAGGCGGTCGCCGCCCGGGCCTGCTCGAGACCGGCCGGCGAGTAGTCGCCCAGACGGCCGTTCGCGCCGCTGCGTCCGATCGCGGTGCCGAGGGTGGGGTCGAGGTCGACGAGCGTGTCGACCCAGCGCTCGGCGACGGCGTCGACGGCGGTGGGCTCGCGGGGGGTGTCGGTGCTCATGCCTCCGAGCCTAGCCAGGCCCTGCGGCCGGCTCAGTGCGCGGCGACGTCCCAGTCGGACCCGTGGCCCACCTGCACCTCGAGCGGGACGCTCAGGTCGGCGGCACCCGCCATCCGGCCGCGGACGACCGCCTCGAGCGACTCCTCCTCGCCGGGGGCGACGTCGAAGATCAGCTCGTCGTGCACCTGGAGGAGCATCCGCGAGCCGAGCCCCTGCTCGTCGAGGTCGGCCTGCACGCCGATCATCGCGCGCTTCATGATGTCGGCGGCCGAGCCCTGGATCGGCGAGTTGAGTGCCGCCCTCTCGGCGTTGTCGCGGAGGACGCGGTTCGCGCTCTGCAGGTCGGGGAACGGACGCCGGCGTCCGAAGATCGTCTCGGTGTAGCCGGTCTCGCGGGCCTGCTCGACGACGCTGCGGAGGTAGTCGCGCACCGCGCCGAAGCGGACGAAGTAGTCGGTCATCAGCTGCTTGGCCTCGGCGCTCGAGATGCGCAGCTGCTTCGACAGGCCGAAGGCGCTCAGGCCGTAGGCGAGACCGTACGACATCGCCTTGACCTTGTTGCGCATGGCCGAGGTGACGTCGCCCGGATCGACGCCGAAGATCCGCGATCCGACGAAGCGGTGCAGGTCCTCGCCGGAGTGGAAGGCCTCGATCAGCCCGGCGTCCCCGGAGAGGTGCGCCATGATCCGCATCTCGATCTGCGAGTAGTCGGCGGTGAGGAGGGTGCTCGCGTCCGCTCCGTGGACGAAGGCGGTGCGGATGCGGCGGCCCACCTCGCTGCGGACGGGGATGTTCTGCAGGTTCGGGTCGTTGGAGGAGATCCGGCCGGTGGCCGTGCCGGTCTGGTCGTAGCTGGTGTGGATCCGGCCGTCGGCGGTGACCGACTTCTCGAGCGTCTCGATGATCTGCTTGAGCTTGGTCGCGTCGCGGTGCTCGAGGAGCAGCCCGAGGAACGGGTGCGGGTGGGACTCCTGCAGGTCGGCGAGGGCGGAGGCGTCGGTGGTGTAGCCCGTCTTCGTGGCCCGGGTGCGCGGCATGTCGAGCTCCTCGAAGAGGACCTGCTGCAGCTGCTTGGGCGAGCCGAGGTTCATCTCGTGGCCGATCTCCGCGAACGCGCGGCTCGCGAGGTCGGCGGCCGAGACGGTCAGCTCGGCGCGGAGGCGCGCCAGCACGTCGGCGTCGATCGCGACGCCGGTGAGCTCCATCGTCGCGAGGACCTGGACGATCGGCAGCTCGATGTCGACGAGCACCGAGAGCATCCCCTCGCCCAGCCGCTCGCGCAGCGGAGCGACGAGCCGGTACGCGTACCAGGCCTCGGTGGCGGGCCCCATCGGCTCGACGGTGGGGACCAGCTGGTTCGGGTCGCCCTGCGCCATGGTCTCGTCGAGGTGCTGCGCGACCTGCGCCGCGAGCGTGGCCGGGTGCCCGGTGGGCTGCACCAGCCAGGAGGCGACGCGGGTGTCGAACGCGAGCCCCGCGACGGGGAGTCCGGCCCTCCGCAGCGCCTTGATCTGGGGCTTCGCGTCGGCGAAGTACTTGGGGGCGGGCCCGGCCAGCCACTGCTCGAGCGCGGTGTAGTCGGGTCGCTCGGCGGCCCACGGGACGAACGCCGTCTCCTTCTCGACCGCGAGACCCACACCCTCGAGCCCGCCGGCTCCGAGCAGGACCTGCACGGCGACGGGCGCGGTGCCCTTCGCCGACACGCGGTCGAGCCAGTGCGCGAGCTCCTCGTCGACCAGGGTGCGGACGGCGGGTGCGGAGGTCGTGACCACGTCGCCCGCCAGGGCCGCGGCAGCGCCGTCGACGCCCTCCTCCGCGGCGATCGTGAGGACCCGCTCCTGCAGGGTCTTGAACTCGAGGCGGCTGAAGATCTCGCGGACCGCGTCGGGATCGATCGGACGGCGCGTCAGATCGTGCGGCCCGAGGGGGAGCTCGACGTCCGTCACCAGCCGGTTGAGGCGGCGGTTGCGGAGCGCGTTCTCCTTCTGCTCGCGTAGCTTCTCGCCGACCACGCCCTTGATCTCGTCGGCGTGGGCGATGATGTCGGCGACCGTGCCGTACTGGTTGACCCACTTCGCGGCCGTCTTGGGGCCGACCTTGTCGACGCCGGGCAGGTTGTCGCTGGTCTCGCCGACGAGCGCGGCGATCTCGGGGTACTGGTGCGGCTCGACGCCGTACTTCTCGAAGACCTTGTCGCGGTCGTAGCGGGTGAGCTGCGAGACGCCCTGGGTGGAGGGGTAGAGCAGGGTGACGTCCGGGGTCACCAGCTGGATGGTGTCGCGATCGCCCGAGACGACCAGCACGCGGAAGCCGGCCTCGGCCCCCTGGCGCGCGAGCGTCGCGAGGATGTCGTCGGCCTCGAAGTCCTCCTTCGAGACGGTCCGGATGTTCATGGCGTGCAGCGCCTCCTCGAGGAGGGGGACCTGGCCCTTGAACTCGGGCGGCGTCTCGCCGCGGGTGCCCTTGTACTCCGGGTACTCGCGGGTGCGGAACGAGTAGCGGGAGATGTCGAACGCGACGCCGAGGTGGGTCGGCTTCTCGTTCTTCAGCAGCAGGATCAGCATCGAGAGGAAGCCGTGGATGGCGTTGGTGTGCTGGCCCTCGCGGGTCTGGAAGCTGTCGACCGGGAGCGCGTAGAACGCCCGGAACGCCAGGGAATGGCCGTCGACGAGCAGGAGGGTAGGCTGTTCCGGATCTGACACAGGGCCAGACTACACAGCGCCTCCGACACCGGATCGGCCCGCTCGCGCCCGCCGGTCTGGGCCGCTCCGAGGCTCCAGCGCGAGGAGCGACGTGACCGAGCCGACCCCCACCACGACCGCCTGGATCCGCCCGCCCGCGCTCGACCTGGTCGCCGGGATCGGCCGCGGCATGGGCGAGCTCGCCGAGCGGATGGGGATCCTCTGGCACGAGCTCACCCCGCAGCACTCGGTGGCCTCGATGCCCGTCGAGGGCAACCGGCAGCCGGTCGGCATCCTGCACGGCGGCGCACACGTCGTGCTCGCCGAGTCGATGGGCTCGATCGCGGCGAACGTGCACGCCGGCGCGGGCCGCCTGGCGATGGGCATCGAGCTGAACGCGAGCCACAGCCGGTCGGTCCACTCGGGCTTCGTGATCGCCACCTGCGACGCGATCCACCTGGGCTCCACCCTCACCACCCACGAGATCGTCGTGCGCGACCAGGAGGGGCGCCGCCTCTCCACCGTGCGGATCACCAACATCATCCGAGACGCCCGCTGACGGGGAGCGGACGGGTCCCCCTCGCGGGAGCGGAGGGCGAGGACCGCGATCGCCGTCGGGACCGCCCGCGCCTGCGCGCGACCGGGGATCGACCGGTCGGCCGCGCCGCTCGGAGGCCCGGCACCGCGGCGAGCGGCACTGTCAAGCGACGGCGCGCGACTGTGCCCGGTGGTGCCCGAAGGGCGACACTGAGCGGATGAGCCTTCGCCATCTCCTCAAGAGCCTCCCGTCCATGCCCTCCGACCTGCCCTCGTTCGATGCGGAGGCGGCTCCGGCCGATCCTCTCGAGCTGTTCGCGCAGTGGCTCGAGGAGGCGAAGGACGCGGGCCAGCTCCTCCCCCACGGCGCCACGCTCTCCACCGCCTCCGACGACGGCACCGTCTCGGCGCGCGTGCTCGTGCTGCGCGAGATCGACGAGGCGGGCTGGGCGTTCTCCACCCATGCCACCAGCCCCAAGGGACGCGCCATGGAGGAGAACCCGCACGCCGCGCTGACCTTCTTCTGGCCGGTCCAGGGCCGTCAGGTCCGGGTCGAGGGCCGGGTCGAGCGCGCCTCCGCGCAGGAGTCGGCCGACGACTTCCGCCGCCGCTCCGAGGCCGCTCGCACCGCCCTGCTCGTCGGACGCCAGAGCGAGCCGATGCGCAGCGCGCAGGACTTCGGCCTCGTCACGCTCCAGACCAGCGTCGCCGTGGGCTGCTCGCCCGCGACGCTCGACCGGGAGTGGGCCGTCTACCGCGTCGTGCCCGAGCGCATCGAGTTCTGGCAGGGCTCGACCGCGCCGGAGCAGGATCACACCCGTCTCGAGTACCGCCCGGGAACGACGGAGGCGGGCGGCTCCCCGTGGGAGCGCACCCGCCTCTGGCCCTGAGGCCGTGGGCCCTCGGGCCCGGCCTCGCGCTAGGCCTTCTTCGTGCTCAGCTGCTCGATGATCGCCTGCGCGACGTCGTGCATGGTGAGCCGGCGGTCCATGGAGGCCTTCTGGATCCAGCGGAACGCCTCGGGCTCGGTGAGCCCCATCTTCTCGTTGAGCAGGCCCTTGGCGCGGTCGACGAGCTTGCGGGTCTCGAAGCGCTCGACCATGTCGGCGACCTCGGCCTCGAGGGTGAGGATCTGGGCGTACCGCGAGAGGGCGATCTCGATCGCGGGCAGCAGGTCGTTGGGCGTGAAGGGCTTCACGACGTAGGCGAGCGCTCCGGCCTCGCTGGCGCGCTCGACGAGCTCCTTCTGGCTGAAGGCGGTGAGCAGGACGACGGGCGCGATGTGCGCCTTCGAGAGGCGCTCGGCCGCCGAGATGCCGTCGAGCTGGGGCATCTTGACGTCCATGATGACGAGATCGGGGCGCAGCTCGGTGGCGAGGGCCACAGCGGTCTCGCCGTCGCCGGCCTCGCCGACGACCTCGAAGCCGTTGTCGCGGAGGATCTCCACGATGTCGAGGCGGATGAGGGATTCGTCTTCGGCGACGACGACCCGACGGGGTGCGGTCGACGAGGGTTCCTGGTCAGTCACGCCGATGAGCCTACGGTATTCTCGACGGGCTGGTGATGAGCCGGTGTGGCGGAATGGCAGACGCGGGGCACTCAAAATGCTCTGTCCGAGAGGGCTTGTGGGTTCGAGTCCCACCACCGGTACCCGCCTGGTCGCGCGGTGCGCGCCTCCGCTCGCTAGCGTCGTCGGATGAGCACCGACCCCTGGCCCCTGTTCTCGCTGGAGCTGCGCACGCCGCGGCTCGAGCTGCATCCGGTCCGCGACGCCGACCTCGGCCCTCTCGCCGACGCGGCCCTCGCGGGCGTGCACGAGAGCGGCCGCTCGCCGTTCCCCTCCCCCTGGGCCGAGGCGCCGGCGGAGCGCCTGCCCGGCGAGCTCGCCCGCTTCCACTGGTCGCAGCGCGCGCAGACGACGCGGGAGGCGTGGCGCGTCGCGTTCGCCGTGGTCGAGGACGGCCGGGTCGTCGGCTGTCAGGACGTGGTCGCCGAGTCCTTCGCCGCCACCCGCACCCTGACCTCGGGCTCGTGGCTCACCCGCTCGGCGCAGGGCCGCGGCCTCGGGCGGGAGATGCGCGCCGCCGTGCTCCTCCTCGCCTTCGACCACCTCGGAGCCGAGGTCGCCGAGAGCGCCGCTCTCGCCTGGAACACCCGCTCGATCCGGGTCTCGGAGGCCCTCGGCTACCGGCCGAACGGGACGCACCGGATCGTCGGTCCGGACGGTGCGCCGGTCGAGGAGCTGCGGTTCCGCGTCACACCGGAGACCCTGGTGCGGCCGGAATGGACGCTGGAGGCCTCGGGGATCGACGCCGCACGAGCGGTCCTCGTCCAGGACCCGCTCGGTCCGCCCTCCCCCGTCTGATTCACCAGAACATCGTGCCCGGCGAGCCCTTGAACGGACCGACCACGCGCGAGGTGATCCAGCCGCCGTAGAAGTCGCCCGGCTGCGGCTGGACCGCCTCGCCGTCGACGGTGCAGGAGTCCATCCGGGCGGGGTAGAGGGCGACCGTGTCGACGAGGGCCTCGAAGCCGTCCATCGGCTCGGGGTACGTCCAGCCCGCCGCCTCCGCGACCGCTCCTCCTCCCCCGCGCACGGTGAGGTAGGAGGCCGCGCCCTTGAACTCGCAGATGCTGCGGCCGGGCGCGGGCTCGAGCGCCCCGGGCGCGAACGAGGACACGGGGAGGTAGTAGACGGGAGGGTGGCTCGTCTCGAGGACGCGGAGAGCGTCGCGGGTCTCGGCGACGACGACGCCGCCCAGCCGCACGACCACGTGCTCGGTGGTGGTCTCGACCCTCGGGGGTCGCGGGTAGTCCCAGACGGATTCCTGGCCCTCGGCGGGCGGCACGCGCTTCATCCCGCTCACGCTACGCGGCGGGGAGCGGTGCTCCGGCGCCTCCCAGAGGATGCCCGGGCGGACGCCGCGGCCCCGCGGATCGCCGCCGCCGGGACGCGCGAGGGCCCCGGTCGCGTAACGTCGTCCCTGCGGCGGAACCCCGAGCCCGCGCGCAGAAGGAATCCAGAGTGCCCACCGAATGCATCCACGGCCTCGACATCGCGCTCTGCGACGTCTGCACCCCGAAGAAGCTCCCCGAGCAGGTCGGCCGTGCCACCCGCGCCCCCGCGCGCGTGCCCGGGACCTCCCGTGCGGCCACCGCCCGTGCCGCCGCCCGCGGCACGGCGCGCGAGAAGCCCCTGCCGAAGGTCGACATCGCCGCGCAGCGGATCTACCACGTCACCCACCTCGACAACCTCGAGGCGATCGTCGCCGCCGGCGCGATCCTGGCGGACCAGCAGCTCCAGGAGCGCCCCGCGATCGACGTCAGCGCCGAGACCACCCGCGAGCACCGCCGTGCCGTGCAGGTGAAGGACGGCGTCAGCGTCGCCGGCTTCGTGCCCTTCTTCCTCTCCCCCGACGCCGCCCTCTGGGCCGACCTGCGCGGCGAGCGGGTCGCTCCGCACTGGTCGCCGAGCGCCCACGAGACCACCGCTTCGCAGTACGTCGTCCTGGTGGGCTCGCTCGCCTCCGCCCCGGTCCTGAGCGACGGCGACGCCTCCCACGTCCTCACGCGCTTCACCGAGGGCGACGCGCTCGTGCGCACCTTCGCGCGCCTCCTGGTCGACGAGCCGGCCCTGCGCAGCGCCGAGGCGCTCGTGCCCGAGCGCTTCCCGCTCGAGGGCGTCGCGACGGTCGGCGTGGCGTCGGTCGCCGCCCGCAACCGCGTCAAGGCTCTCTTCGAGGGCATCGACGCCTCTCCCCGCGTCGCCGTCTACCCGCCGTGGTTCCACCCGGTGGCCGAGGAGGAGTGACCCGGCGCTAGTCGGCCTCGAGGAGGTCGAGGCGGTCGGCCAGGTACCGGCGCAGCGGCATCAGTCCCTGCTCTCCCAGACCGGGCGCCCAGCGCACGAGCACCTCGGAGCCGTGCAGTGCCAGCGGCTCCTGGCCCGACTCGAGCGCTGCGGCGTCCAGTGCGAGGCGCCGGCAGCCGTAGTTGACGATCTCGCCCTCCTGGAACGGACCGTCGAAGGCGGCGCGCCGGATCTCGCGGCGCGCCTCCTGCGACTCGGACTGGTTGTTGGCGTGCAGCGGAGCGACGGCACGCGTGACAGAGCCCGTCGCGAGGAGCTCTCCCTCGCGTCCGAGGAGGAGCACGCCGAGGCGCCACGCGCGGGTCACCGGCGCCATCACCGGCTTGCGGTGGAAGCCGAGGATCGCGCGCGGCGTCCGCAGCTCGGCGACGGCCTGGTCGGCGATGCCGCGGGCGTCGAGCTCGGCGGAGACCTCGCGCAGGAGCGCAGCCAGATCGGCAGCGGCCTGCTCGGCCCCGGGTGCTGCGGGCATCGCTCCTCCTCGGCTCGTCCCGCCAGCCTACGGGCGCGGTGTGCACCGGCCACCCTGCTCCGCACCGCTAGCATCGCCTGACGACACCGAGGAGGACGAGCGATGCGCGTCATCATGATGGGCCCGCCCGGCGTGGGCAAGGGCACCCAGGCGGCCGTGCTGTCGCGCGAGCTGGGGGTGCCGGCGATCTCCACCGGCGATCTGTTCCGCGCGCACGTCGCCGACGGCACCGACCTCGGACGGCGTCTGCGGGCGCTCGTGGAGGCCGGCGAGTACGTGCCGGACGAGCTGACGAACGCCCTGGTCGCCGAGCGCATCGCCGAGGAGGACGCCCGGGACGGGTTCATCCTCGACGGCTACCCGCGCACGCTCGCCCAGGTGGACGCGCTGGCGGAGCTCCTCGAGGAGCGGGGCACGCCGCTCTCGTGCGTCGTACTGCTGACGGCCGACGCGGACGTGGTCCTCGAACGGCTGCACGTGCGGGCGCAGGAGCAGGACCGCGCCGACGACGACCCCGAGGTGGTGCGGAACCGGATCGAGGTCTACGAGCGCGAGACGGCTCCTCTGGCGGAGGTCTACGACGAGCGCGAGCTCCTGGTGCGGATCGACGGCTCCGCCTCGCAGGACGAGGTCGCCGCGAGGATCATCGCGGCGTGCCGACCCGAGTGAGCCGACCCGCCGCGACGCCGGGTCAGATCGCCGAGGCGAGGACCTCGTCGAGCTTGGCCGAGGCCTCCTCGTCGGTGCCCTTCAGGGCGAGCGAGAGCTCCGACACGAGGATCTGACGCGCCTTGAGGAGCATCCGCTTCTCGCCGGCCGAGACGCCGCCCGCCTGCTCGCGGCGCCACAGGTCGCGGACGACCTCGCTGACGCGGTACACGCTGCCGCTGGCCATCTTCTCCTGGTTGGCCTTGAAGCGGCGGGACCAGTTGCTGGCCTCCTCCGCGACGTCGCTGCGCAGGACGTCGTAGACCGCCTGGACTCCGGCGTCGTCGATGATCTCGCGGACGCCGACGAGCTCGGCGTTCTCGACGGGGAGGGTGATGGTGAGCTCGCTCGTGTGCACGTTCATCGTCATGAACGTCTTCTCGACGCCCTTGACCGAGCGCTTCTCGAGCCCGGTGATCGTCACCGCTCCGTGGTGCGGGTAGACCAGGGTCTCGCCGACCTCGAATGTCATCATGTCGTGCCTTTCGTCGTGGGGCGTGGTGGGAGTGAGGAGTCCAGGGGGCGCAGCGGCGCCGCGGCGAGCCAGGCCGGGAGCAGCGCGACGAGGTGCTCGACCAGCTCCTCGTCGGTGCCGTCGAGGGAGCCGGCGAGCCAGGCGCCGACCACGGAGAGGACGCCGCCGGCCGCGAAGATCGCGGTGAGCTCGGGGTCGACCGCTGCGGGGACGTCGACCCGGGCGAGCACCTCGCGGTGCAGGGCGAGCGCCGTGTCGAGCACGGCGTCGTCGGAGGCGACCCGGGCGGAGGGCCGCGCGCGGAGCCGGGCATGGAAGGCGTGGCGGTCGACCAGCCGCTCGACGAGCCGCGAGTAGCCGCGCTGCAGGGCGTCGGCTCCGGAGCGGTCGGCGGGATCGCCCTCGGCGACGTCGGCGACCACGAGGTCCTGACGGAGCAGCGCGGAGGCGACTCCCGCCGCGTCGTCGAAGTGGGCGTAGAACGAGCTGCGGCTGATCCCGGCCTCGCGCACGATGTCGCTCACCGCGATGCCCTCGGCCCTCTCGCCGTCGCTCTGCATGACGAGCCGCTCGACCGCGTCGAACACGCGGCGGCGGGTGCGCCGGGCTCGCGGATCGGCGGAGCCGAGCGCCGAGGGGGACTCCGCCGCGGGCACGGAGGCGAGGCGGGCGGGAGTCATCGACGTCAGTCTACCACTTCCCGGACAGGTGTACGGGAAGAGCGTCAGGCGCCCGTGCGAACCTGGTCGAGGCCGGCGATGCGGTCGATCGCGGCCTGCTCGCTCGGCGAGACCCGGCCGAGATACCGGCCCAGGAACACGAACAGCAGGCGGTTCGCCGTGATCGCGGGCCACCACGGGCGCCGGAGGCCCAGGAGCCTCCGCACCTCGGGGCTGAGTGAGGCGACCGCGCCGGCGAACAGCAGCGGGTAGACCACGCCCGCCTCGCCCGGCAGCCGGATGTCGCGGAGGAAGCCGACCGCCTCGTGCACGCGTGCGTCGGGCTTGAGCTCGCCCGCGAATCCGGCGAGCTGCGCGCGGAGCTCCGCGACGCTCTCGGGCGGATCCTGCACTCCGAGCAGCCGGCCGGAGGCGGCCCACTCGCGCACGTAGGCGTCGGGGCCGCCGGGGATCCGTCCGCCCCAGATCTCGTGGGCGCCGAGGAACGCGTCGGTGAAGGCGTCGTGCACCCAGAGCAGCAGGCGGGGGTCCTGCGCCGAGTAGGAGCGCTCGCGCCCGCCGGCGTCCTCGTAGGAGCCGACGATCCGCTCGTGCACGCCGGTCACCCAGCGCGCCGCTCCGCTCGCCGCGGCGGTGTCGCCGAAGCTGGTGGTCAGGACCCAGCGGACCGTGTTGTCGAGCCGGCCCATCGGGTCCTCGCGGTAGCGGGAGTGGTCGTGCACACCGGCCATCGCTCCGGCGTGGAGGGTCTGCATGAGCAGAGCCCGCACTCCGGCGATCATCGTGGGCAGGCCGCCGTTGACCGCCCAGACCGCGCTGCCCGGTCCGAAGAGCCCGGCGTCGTCGCCCTTCTCGAGGGCCACGATCCAGTCGGCGCGGGGGCGGGGGCGGCGGCGTCTCATCCGCTCAGTGTGCGCTCGGATCCTGGGCCGCGGCTGGCCGTTCTGTCACCCTTCGTGGGGCCGTGGTCACTCGGCCAGCAGTTCGCGGACGTCGTCGGCCGACAGCGCCCGGGCGAAGAGCTCGCCCTCGTCGAGCACCGCCGTGCTGAGGCGGCCCTTGCGCTCCTGGAGGCGCACGATCTTCTCCTCGATCGTGTCCGTCGCCACCAGCCGGTACACGTTCACCCGCCGCTCCTGGCCGATGCGGTGCGCGCGGTCGACGGCCTGCGCCTCGGCCGCCGGGTTCCACCACGGGTCGAGGATGAAGACGTGGTCGGCCTCGGTGAGGGTGAGCCCGGTGCCGCCCGCCTTCAGGCTGATCAGGAAGACGGGCGCGGCTCCGGAGCGGAACTCCTCGATCACTCCCGCGCGGTCCCGCGTGGAGCCGTCGAGCTGCACGAACGGGATGCCGCGCCGACGCAGCCGCTCCCCCGCCCGCTCCAGGTACGAGGTGAAGGTGCTGAAGACGAGGGCCCGACGGCCCTCCGCGATCACGTCGTCGAGCTGCTCGACGAGCACGTCGAGCTTCGCGGACGGGACGTGCCGGTAGGCCGGGTCGACCAGGGACGCGTCGAGCGCGAGCAGGCGCAGGAGGGTGAGCGATCGGAACACCGTGAAGCGCTGCCGGTCGAGGTCGTCGACCAGGCCCAGGAGCTTCCGCCGCTCGCGCTGGAGGTAGCCGTCGTAGAGCACCCTGTGGGCGGGCGTCAGCGCGACCTCGATCGTCTGCTCCTGCTTCTCGGGGAGCTCTGGCGCCACCGCCTCTTTGGTGCGGCGGAGCAGGAACGGACGCAGTCGTCGGCGCAGTCTCTCGAGGCGGTGGCGCGCGCCCTCGGTGTGGCTGACGGTCCGTCCCTCGGACAGATCGGGCGAGGCGATGCCGACGGGCGCCTCCGCGTGCAGGATCGGCCGGGTGTACTCCTCGCGGAAGCGGCGCAGCGGCGGCAGGAGCCCGGGCGCCACCAGGGCGAGGACCGCCCAGAGCTCGTCGAGCGAGTTCTCCAGCGGTGTGCCGGTGAGCGCGAGCGTGACGGGCGCGCCGACCCCGCGGGCGGCCCGGTGCGTCTGCGAGGCGGGGTTCTTGACGAACTGGGCCTCGTCGAGGATCAGCGCCGACCACGTCCTCGACGCCCAGCGCTCGCCGCCGAGGCGCAGGACCGCGTAGCTGGTGAGGACCACGTCCGCGTCGGCCGGGATCGCGTCGAGCGCGCCCTCCCGCGAGCTCGCGACGACGTGGACGCGCAGGGCGGGCGCGAAGCGCTCGGCCTCCGAGCGCCAGCCCGGCACGACCGAGGTGGGGGCGACCAGGAGGAACGGCGCGCGGCGGATCCCGGCGCGGCCCGCCTCCTCGACCGCGTCGAGCATCATGGCCAGCGCCTGCAGGGTCTTGCCGAGGCCCATGTCGTCGGCCAGGATCCCGCCGAGCCCGTGACGGAGGCGGTGCACGAGCCAGGCGTAGCCCGCCCGCTGGTACGGACGCAGCCGGGCGGTCAGGCCCTCCGGCGGCTCCACGTCCTCCGGCGACCCGGCGGCCAGCGCGGAGTCGAGCACGGCGCGCCACGCGTCGGAGGGGACGCTCTCGTCGGCGAGCTCCTCCAGCTCGTTCCACAGCCCGGCCTGGTGCCGGCCGAGCCGCGGTCCCGTCTCCCACTCCTCGAGCTCGTCCGCCCGGGTCAGCAGCTCCCGGAGCCGGTCGAGGCCGGGGTGCGCGAGCGAGAGGTAGGAGTGGTCGACCAGGCGGATGCGGTCGCCGCCCGCGGCCAGAGCGCGGAAGAGGGGCAGGAACGGCACGGTCGCGTCGCCGATGGTCACGACGACGCCGAGGTCGAACCAGTCGGCGCTCTCGGTGTCGACCGCGGTGATGGTGAGCGTGAGCGGTCCGGTCAGCAGGCGGTAGTCCGGGGCCGCGCCCTCGCGCTCGATCCGGACCCCGCCGATCCCCTCCAGCTGCGGGAGCTGCTCCACCACGAACACCGCCGCCTCGGCCCCGCGCAGGACCGCGCTCGTCCCCGGCTCCGGCACGAGAGCGGACCCGGCCTCGCCGAGCACCGAGCGCACCCGGCGGAGCACCGCGCGCTCGAGAGCCGCGTCGGCCGTGCCGTCGAGCTCGCCCGCGCGATCGGGCGAGCGGCGCCAGTGCCAGCCCACCCTGACGGCGCGCCGCGGCTCGAACGAGACCGTGCAGACCAGGCGCGGGGGCTCCGGATCGTCCAGGACGAGGTCGACGCCCTCCTCGCGCACCGCGACGCGGCCGCGGAGGGCGGGGAGGTGCTCGCCGACGAACTCGGGCACGTCCTCCGCCGGGACCTCCGTCTCCTCGGGGTGGTCGAGGAGACGCAGCTCCTCGTCGTCGAAGGGCAGGGACGCGGGCGCGAGCAGGAGCGAGGACGGATCGCCGCCCTCGACCGCGTAGACGCCGTGCCGGGCGACCGGACGCGCCGACTCGGGCGCGTGCTCCGCGCCGTCGATCCGCAGGACGGGCCGCAGCCGGAGCGCTCCCTCCTCCGCCGAGACCGTCACCGCCACATGCGCGGGACCGGCGAGACGGACCGCGCCCTTCTCCGGGGCGAGCAGCGGGATCCCGGCGGCCTGCGCCTGCTCGAGCAGCCGCCAGAGCAGTGGGCTCTCGTAGTCGTCGAGGTGGATCCAGTCGGGGTCCTGCCCGAGGTGGACGGTGCGCGTGGCGCGGTGCAGAGCCGCGAACTCGGCGAACCAGCGCTGGTGAGCGGGGTCGAGCGAGAGCCGGTGGGTCTGGAAGTTCAGCGACTTCCAGGTGAGGGTGGTGCGGTTCCAGGCGCCCCCGCGCCCACGGACGGCGGGGCGGGTGGCCAGACGGTGGTCGCGGCGCTCGTCGGGATCGTAGGTCTTCGCCGTGACGCGCTCGCTCGCCGGCGCCCGCCACGGATCGTCGGCCCGGCGCACCAGCCGGCGCAGCTCGAACTGCAGCCCGATCGGAGTGAGGACGGTCGGCGACTCGGCCTCGGGGGGTCCGCTGAGCTCGCCGACGCGGGCGCGCCAGGAGGAGGGGGTCGACTCGGGAGGCACCGCCCCATGCTGCCACGCGCCGCCGACACCCCCGCCCGCACCGCGTGACGGGCAGAATCGGAGGATGACCAGCAGCGACTCCCCCGCGCCCACCGTCCTCACCCTCGGCAGCGAGAGCCTGCGCCTCGCCCTGACGACCGCCGGGGCCGAGATGACGTCCCTCCGCGACGACGAGGGCCGCGAGTACCTGTGGCAGGCCGGCCCGGAGTGGCGCCGGCACGCTCCCGTCCTGTTCCCGATCATCGGGCGCCTCCCCGGCGACACGCTGTACCACGACGGCGCGGACCACCGGATGGGGCAGCACGGCTTCGCGCGGGACCGGGTCTTCGAGCTCGCGGGCGTCTCGGCGGACGAGGCGGTGTTCCGGCTCCGGAGCGACGACGCCACGCGCGCGGTGTTCCCCTTCGACTGGACGCTCCTCATCGCCTACGCCGTGACCGGCGCCTCGCTCCGGATCACCCAGACCGTCGAGAACAGGGGTCCCTCTCCGCTGGGCTTCTCGCTCGGGAACCACCCGGCCTTCGCGCTGCCGCTGCCCGAGGGCCGCGGCGAGCACCGCATCCGCTTCGCGCAGCCCGAGCCGGAAGGGTACCGCCGCGCTCCGGAGAACCTGCTGCTCGAGGCGCGCCACCCGGCGCCGCTCGAGGACGGGGTCCTGACAGTGGACGACGCGCACTTCGAGGAGGGCGTGATGATCTTCGACGAGCCGCGCCGGCGGACCCTCCGGCTCGAGGCCGACGGCGCCGCCCGCGCGATCGTCGTCGACACCGGGGACTTCGACGTGGTCGGCGTGTGGAAGCCCGTCGGGGCCCCGTTCGTCTGCCTCGAGCCGTGGCGGAGCGTCCCGACCCCCGAGGGCTGGGACGGCGACATCGTCGACAAGCCGCGCCAGATCGTCCTCGAGCCGGGCGGCCGGCGGTCGCTGTCCTACAGCATCGCGCTGAGCTGAACGTCCTCGCGCTGGATCTGCGCGTCGAGCAGCTCGAAGCGGCGGATGATCAGCCCCTCGCGGGTGGCCCAGGGGCAGATCACCAGGGTCTCGATGCCGAGGGCGTCCATGGCCGCCTCCGCGACGAGAGCGCCCGCGAGCAGCTGCGGAGCCCGCAGAGCGGAGACGCCGGGCAGCGCTGAGCGGTCGGCCGCGCTGATCGCGGCGAGGCGGGCGGACCACAGCCGGAGATCGACCAGGTGCAGCTCGCGGCGCACCAGCGGACCGGCGGCGCTCGGAGCGGCGCCGGTGATCCGCGCCAGCGAGCGGAAGGTCTTCGACGTGCCTGCGACCAGGTCGGGGCGCGCCAGGGCGAGGAAGCCGCGGACGGGCTCCGCGAGCACCTCGCGGGCGTGACGCCGGGCGGCCTTCACGCTCGTGGCCGAGGCGGGATCGCCGACCAGCAGGTCCCGCGTCACCCGCCCCGCTCCGAGCGGGACCGACACGGCGAGCTCGGGCACCTCGTCCACGCCCATCGAGAGCTCGAACGAGCCGCCGCCGATGTCGAGGTCCAGGATCGAGCCCGCGCCCCAGCCGAACCAGCGGCGCACGGCGAGGAAGGTGGCCGACGCCTCCGCCTCGCCGCCGAGCTCCTGGAGGTGCACTCCCGTCTCGGCGCGGACCCGGTCGAGGACCGCCGCGCCGTTGCCGGCCTCGCGGATCGCCGAGGTCGCGAACGCCAGCAGGTCCTCCGCGCGGTGCTCGCGGGCGACCTCGGCGGCCTCGGTCACGAACGCGATCAGCTCGCGCTGGCCCCGCTCGGTGATCTCCCCCGCCTCGTCGAGGTGCGCCACGAGAGCGAGGCTCCGCTTGTGCGAGCGGTAGGGCACCGGGCGGGCGCCGGGGTGCGCGTCGACGAGGAGCAGGTGGACCGTGTTGGAGCCGATGTCGAGCACGCCGAGTCGCATGGGTCCACGGTATCCGCCCGCGGAGGCGCGTCCCGCCACGCGGACCGCCGGGGAACGCCGGAGGGCCCGGCCGCTCTCGCGACCGGGCCCTCCGGGGGTGCTGGACTCAGTGGTCCCAGTTCTCGGCCCTGTCGGCCGAGCTGGACGAGCCGACGATGTGCACCCGCATGTCGTTCGTCGTGCCGGCGCGCCCGGGGGGCGATCCGGAGACGACGACCACGGTCTCGCCCGCCTGGGCGAGGCCCTCGCGGAGCAGCACCGCGTCCACCTGCGCGAACATCGCGTCGGTGTGGTTGACGCGCGGCGTGACGAAGGACTGGACGCCCCAGTTCAGCGCCATGCGGCGGCGGACGGCCGGCTCGGGGGTGAAGCCGATGATCGGGATGCCGTGGCGCAGGCGCGTCATGCGGCGGACCGAGTCGCCCGACTCCGTGAACACGCAGAGGAACTTCGCCTCGACGAACTCCGCGACCTCGGCGGCGGCCAGCGTGACCGATCCGCCCTGGGTGCGGGGCTTGCTGCCCAGCGGGGGGATGCGCTCCAGGCCGTGCTCCTCGGTGGACTCGACGATGCGGGCCATGGTCTGCACGGTGACGACGGGCCAGGCTCCGACGCTGGTCTCGCCCGAGAGCATGACCGCGTCCGCGCCGTCGAGGATGGCGTTCGCGACGTCCGAGGCCTCGGCCCGCGTGGGGCGGGGGCTCTCGATCATCGACTCGAGCATCTGGGTCGCGACGATGACCGGCTTCGCCCAGCGGCGGGCGAGCTCGACGGCGTGCTTCTGCACGATCGGCACCGCCTCGAGGGGCAGCTCGACGCCGAGGTCGCCGCGGGCGACCATGATGCCGTCGAAGACGTCGATGATCTCCTGCAGGTTGTCGACCGCCTGCGGCTTCTCGATCTTGGCGATGACGGGAGCCTTGCGGCCCTCCTCCGCCATGATCTCGTGCACGCGCTCGATGTCGCTGGCGTTGCGCACGAAGGAGAGGGCGATGATGTCGGCGCCGAGGCGGATCGCCCAGCGGAGGTCGTCCTCGTCCTTCTGGGAGAGGGCGGGGACGTTGACCGCGACACCGGGCAGGTTGATGCCCTTGTTGTTCGAGACGTTGCCGGGGACGACGACCTCGGTGACGACCCGGGGGCCCTCGACGGCGGTGACGCGGACAGCGACCTTGCCGTCGTCGATGAGGAGCATGTCGCCCGGGTTCACGTCGTCCGGGAGGCCCTTGAACGTGGTGCCCGAGAGCTCGCGCGTGCCGAGGACGTCCTCGGTGGTGATGGTGAAGACGTCGCCCTCGGCGAGGGCGTACGGGCCGCCCTCGAACTTGCCGAGGCGGATCTTCGGACCCTGCAGGTCGACGAGGATCGCGACCGCGCGCCCGGCGTCGTCCGCGGCCTTCCGCACGATGCGGTAGATGCCTTCGTGGACGTCGTAGCTTCCGTGACTGAGGTTCATGCGGGCCACGTCCACGCCGGCGTCGATGATCGCACGAATGGTCTCGTACGACGACGTTGCCGGGCCGAGGGTGGCGACGATTTTCGCTCGTCTCATTGAGGGGGTGCTCCGTTGTTCTGCGCCCGGAGGCGCGTCGTTAGCGGGGAGGGTGAGCTGATTGCTGGCGGGCCGAGACTATCGCGTCCCGGGGACTAGAGCGTGAAGCCCCGGTCGTTGGGGCCGACCGGCGCCGGCAGCTGGGTCGTGCCCTCGAGGTAGCGGTCGACCTCGGCCGCGACGGAGCGGCCCTCCGCGATCGCCCAGACGATCAGGGACTGGCCGCGCCCGGCGTCGCCGGCCACGAAGACGCCGGGGACGGAGGTCTCGAAGGCGTCGCCGCGCGCGACGTTGCCGCGCTCGGTGAAGGGGACGTCGAGCTGGCGGCCGAGGTGGTCCGCCTCCGGGCCGGTGAAGCCGAGGGCGAGCAGGACCAGGTCGGCCGGGATCTCGCGCTCGGTGCCCGCCTTGGGGACACGGCGCCCGTCGAGGTACTCGGTCTCGGCCACGCGCACCGCGCGGACCTCGCCGCCCTCGTTCGCGAGGAACTCCACGGTCGACGCGAGGAACATCCGCTCCCCGCCCTCCTCGTGGGCGCTCGAGACCTCGAACACGGTCGGGTCCATCGGCCAGGGCTGGCTGTCCGGGCGCTGCGACGGCGGCTGCTGCCCGATCGCCAGGTTCGTGACCGACGCGGCCTTCTGGCGGTGGGCGGTGCCGATGCAGTCCGCTCCGGTGTCGCCTCCGCCCAGGACGACGACGTGCTTGCCCTCGGCCGAGATCTGCTCGAAGACGCGGTCGCCCGCGATCGCGCGGTTCGACTGCACGAGGTACTCCATGGCGAAGTGCACGCCGTCGAGGTCGCGCCCCGGGATCGGCAGGTCGCGCGGCACGAGAGCGCCGGTGGCGACCACGACCGCGTCGTAGCGCGCCCGCAGGTCGTCCCAGGTGATGTCGGAGCCGATGTCGACGCCCGCGCGGAACCGCGTGCCCTCGGCCTTCATCTGGTTCAGGCGCAGCTCGAGGTGCTTCTTCTCCATCTTGAAGTCCGGGATCCCGTAGCGCAGGAGGCCGCCGATGCGGTCGTCGCGCTCGTAGACCGCGACGGTGTGCCCGGCGCGGGTGAGCTGCTGAGCGGCGGCGAGCCCCGCCGGGCCGGAGCCGACGACCGCGACGGTCTTGCCGGTCAGGCGCTCCGGCGGGTGCGGCTGCACCCAGTCGTTGCCGAAGGCCTGATCGATGATCGAGACCTCGATCTGCTTGATCGTGACGGCGGGCTGATTGATGCCGAGCACGCAGGACGACTCGCACGGCGCCGGGCAGAGCCGGCCCGTGAACTCCGGGAAGTTGTTCGTCGCGTGCAGGCGCTCGATCGCCTGGCGGCCCTCGCCGCGCCACATCAGGTCGTTCCACTCGGGGATCAGGTTCCCCAGCGGGCAGCCCTTGTGGCAGAACGGGATGCCGCAGTCCATGCAGCGGCCCGCCTGCCGGCGCAGCACGGCGGAGTCGCCCTGCTCGTAGACCTCTTTCCAGTCCATCAGGCGGACGGACACGGGACGCCGCTTGGGCAGCTCCCGGTCCTGCACCTTCAGGAACCCCTTGGGATCAGCCACCGGTCACCTCCAGAATCCGTCCCCAGACGACGTCGCCGTCGGGGTCGAGCCCCTCCTCCACTGCGGATGCGCGCGTCGCGAGCACCGCGGCGAAGTCGCGGGGCAGTACCTTGACGAAACGCGAGACCGTTCCGTCGAAATCGTCGAGCATCCCCTGGGCCAGGGTCGACTCGGTCTCCGCCACGTGCCGCTCGAGCAGGTCGCGCAGGATCTCCACGTCGGCGCTGCCGAGCTCGGAGAGGGTCAGCTCGCCGGAGGCGATCGCGTCGCGGTTCACGAGCTCGCGGCGCAGGCCGTGGATGTAGGCCGTGCCGCCCGACATGCCGGCGCCGAGGTTCCGCCCGGTCTCGCCGAGGATCACCGCCAGGCCGCCGGTCATGTACTCGAGCGCGTGGTCGCCCACTCCCTCGACCACCGCGGTGGCGCCGGAGTTGCGGACCAGGAAGCGCTCGCCGACCATCCCGCGGATGAACATCGTGCCCTGGGTCGCCCCGTAGCCGATCACATTGCCCGCGATCACGTTCGTCGAGGCGTCGAAGGTGCTGCGGCGGTCCGGCCGCACCACGATCTGGCCGCCCGAGAGGCCCTTGCCGACGTAGTCGTTGGAGTCGCCCTCGAGCCGCAGAGTGATGCCGGCGGGGAGGAACGCTCCGAGCGACTGCCCGGCCGAGCCGCGGAGCGACACGACGATGGAGTCGGCCGGCAGGCCGTTCTCGCCGAATCGGACGGTGACCTCGTGGCCCAGCATGGTGCCGACGGCGCGCTCGGTGTTCTTGATCTCGCGCTCGATCCGCACGGTGCCGCGGTGGTCGAGCACGTTCGCCGCGAGGCGGATCAGCTCGTTGTCGAAGTGGTGCTCGAGCTCGTGCTCCTGCGCGCGGCCGTGGCGGCGCGGCTCCTCCGCCGTGAAGACCGGTCCGACGAGGATCGGCGTCAGGTCGAGCCCGCTCGCCTTCCAGTGCTCGATCGCCTGGTCGACGTCGAGCAGCTCGCGGTGGCCGACGATCTCGTCGACGCTCCGGAAGCCGAGCTGCGCGAGGTATTCGCGCACCTCCTGGGCGATGAACTCGAAGAAGTTGACGACGAACTCGGGCTTGCCGGAGAACCGCTGGCGCAGCTCCGGGTTCTGCGTCGCGACGCCCACCGGGCAGGTGTCGAGGTGGCAGACGCGCATCATGATGCAGCCCTCGACGATCAGCGGAGCCGTCGCGAAGCCGAACTCCTCGGCTCCGAGCAGCGCGCCGATGACGACGTCGCGACCGGTCTTCATCTGGCCGTCGACCTGCACGACCACGCGGTCGCGCATGCCGTTGAGCATCAGCGTCTGCTGGGTCTCGGCCAGGCCGAGCTCCCAGGGCGTGCCCGCGTGCTTGAGCGAGTTCACCGGGCTCGCGCCGGTGCCGCCGTCGTGACCCGAGACGAGGATCACGTCGGCGAGGGCCTTCGCGGTGCCGGCGGCGACCGCTCCGATGCCCGACTGGCTGACCAGCTTCGCGTGGATGCGCGCCGACGGGTTCGCCCGCTTGAGGTCGAAGATCAGCTGCTTGAGGTCCTCGATCGAGTAGATGTCGTGGTGCGGCGGCGGCGAGATCAGGCCGACACCGGCGGTCGCGTGCCGGGTGCGCGCGATCCACGGGTACACCTTCGTCGGCGGCAGCTGACCGCCCTCGCCGGGCTTGGCGCCCTGGGCGAGCTTGATCTGGATGTCGTCGGCGTGGGTGAGGTACATGCTCGTGACGCCGAAGCGGCCCGAGGCGACCTGCTTGATCGCGGAGCGGCGCTCCGGGTCGAGCAGCCGCTCGGTGTCCTCGCCGCCCTCGCCCGTGTTCGACTTGGCGCCGAGGCGGTTCATCGCGATGGCGAGCGTCTCGTGCGCCTCCGGCGAGATGGAGCCGTAGCTCATCGCGCCCGTCGAGAAGCGCTTCACGATCGCCTCGACCGGCTCGACCTCGTCGATCGGGATCGGCGTGCGCCCCGCGGTGTCGAGCTTGAACATGCCGCGGAGGGTCATCAGCGAGCTCGCCTGGTCGTCGACCATCTTCGTGTACTCGCGGAAGACGTCGTAGCGGCGGTTGCGCGTCGAGTGCTGCAGGCGGAACACCGTGTCCGGGTTGAACAGGTGCGGGGCGCCGTCGCGGCGCCACTGGTACTCGCCGCCGACCGCCAGGCGCTCATGCGCGACGATCGCGCCGTCCTCGGGGTACGCGGCGCGGTGACGCGCGGCGTTCTCCTCGGCGACGACGTCGATGCCGATGCCGCCGAGCTTCGAGACGGTGCCGGTGAAGTACTGGTCGACGAACGCCTGGCTGAGGCCGACGGCCTCGAAGGTCTGCGCCCCGGCGTAGCTCGACACGGTGGAGATGCCCATCTTGGACATGATCTTCAGCACGCCCTTGCCGAGCGCCTTGATCACGTTCTTCACGGCCTTCTCCGGCGAGACGTCCGACAGCATGCCGCTGCGGACGAGGTCCTCGCAGGTCTCCATCGCCAGGTACGGGTTGACCGCGGAGGCGCCGTAGCCGATGAGCGTCGCCACATGGTGCACCTCGCGGACGTCGCCCGCCTCGACCACGAGCCCCACTCGCATCCGGTTCTCGGTGCGGATGAGGTGGTGGTGCACGGCGGCGAGCATCAGCAGCGAGGGGATCGGCGCGAGGTCCTTGGTGGAGTCGCGGTCCGAGAGAACCAGGAACTGCGCTCCCGCGGCGATGGCCTCGTCGGCCTCGTCGCACATCTCGTCGATGCGGTCCTGCATCGCGCGGGGTCCCGCGTCGACGCGGTACAGGCCGCGGATCGTCGTGGTGATGTGGCTCAGCGGGCGCGGCGCGATGTGCTGGATCTTCGCGAGCTCGTCGTTGTCGATGACCGGGAAGTCGAGGACGACCTGGCGCGCGTGCTCGGCACCGGCGGTCAGCAGGTTGCGCTCGGGGCCGAGGCCCAGGCGGAGCGAGGTCACGACCTCCTCGCGGATCGAGTCCAGCGGCGGGTTCGTCACCTGCGCGAAGGCCTGCGTGAAGTAGTCGAAGAGCAGGCGGGGGCGCTTGGACAGGACGGCCACGGGGGTGTCCGAGCCCATCGCTCCGAGCGGCTCCGCACCGGCGCGCGCCATCGGCAGCAGGAGGAGGCGGACCTCCTCCTCGGTGTAGCCGAAGGTGCGCTGGCGGCGGTTGACCGAGGCGGGCGTGTGCACGATGTGCTCGCGCTCGGGGAGGTCCTTGAGGTTGATGCGGCCCTTCTCGAGCCACTCCTCGAACGGACCGGAGGCGGCGAGCTGCCCCTTGATCTCCTCGTCCTCGACGATGCGGCCCTGCTCGGTGTCGACCAGGAACATGCGGCCGGGCTGCAGGCGTCCCTTGCGGACCACCTTCGCGGGGTCGATGTCGAGCACGCCGATCTCGCTGGCGAGCACCACGAGCCCGTCGTCGGTCACGACGTAGCGGCCGGGGCGGAGCCCGTTGCGGTCGAGAGTGGCGCCGACGAGCTCGCCGTCGGTGAAGACGATCGCGGCCGGGCCGTCCCACGGCTCCATGAGCATCGAGTGGTACTCGTAGAACGCGCGGCGCTTCGGGTCGAGCGCGCCGTCCTGGTTCTCCCAGGCCTCCGGCACCATCATCATGACCGCGTGCGGGAGCGACCGGCCGGCCAGGTTGAGCAGCTCGACCGTCTCGTCGAACGAGGCGGAGTCGCTGCGGCCGGGCGAGACGATCGGGAACAGCGGAGCCAGGTCGCCCAGCTCGCGGCTCTTCAGCTGCGACTGCCGCGCGCGCATCCAGTTGCGGTTGCCCTGCACCGTGTTGATCTCGCCGTTGTGCGCGATCATCCGGAACGGCTGAGCGAGCGGCCACGACGGGAAGGTGTTGGTGGAGTACCGCGAGTGCACGAGCGCGAGCTTCGACGCGAAGCGCTCGTCGGACAGGTCCGGGTAGAACGGCTCCAGCTGGAGCGTCGTCACCATGCCCTTGTAGACGAGCGTCCGGCTCGAGAGCGACATGAAGTAGACCTCGAGCTCGCGCTCGACGCGCTTGCGCAGGCGGAAGGTCAGGCGGTCGAGGCGCACGGAGGAGAGGGGCGTGCCGCTCTCGTCGGTCAGCTCGCTCCGGATGAACAGCTGCTCGATCGCCGGCATGGCGGCCCGGGCGAGCGTGCCGATCTCGTCGGGCTGCACGGGCACGGAGCGCCAGCCGACCACGGCGAGGTTCTCCTCGCGGGCTATGTCGGCGATCGTCGACTTGACCCGCTCGCGCTCGAACACGTCCACCGGGAGGAAGGCGTTGCCCACCGCGTACTGGCCCAGCGGCGGGAGCTCGAAGGGAGCGACCGCGCGGAGGAACTCGTCCGGGATCTGCGTGATGATCCCCGCGCCGTCGCCCGTTCCCGCGTCGGAGCCGACGGCGCCGCGGTGCTCGAGGTTGCGCAGCGCGTTCAGCGCGGCGTCGATGATGTCGTGGCCGGCGGTGCCGCGCATGGTGGCGACCATCGCGAGACCGCACGCGTCCTTCTCGGCGGCCGGGTCGTACATCCCCTGCGCCGGCGGCATGCCCAGGAAGGGCACGGCGCGGGCCGGGGTCGAGGGCTGGGCGGAGGCCATGGGAACCGTCCTCACGGGGGTGATGGCTGATCGGGACGTCGCTGGCCCGCGGTGGTGGAGGAGGAGCGGCTCCCCGATCGGGAGGGCCGCAGGGTTCTGCCGTGGCGCGAGCGTCGCGCGCCATCGGCGGTGCCTGCACGACGACCCGCCCGCGGCAGCGCTCGTGGCTGCGCCGCGATGGGGCGGTCGTGGAGGTGTCGGGCACCCGGGAGGCGGTCGCGGAGGCTCCGCGACCTCCGTCAGGTGCGGGAGACCGTCGGCTTCTCGGCGTCGGTGCCGGAAGCAGGGGTGGTGGTGTCGTCGGAGTCGGACTCGACGTCCTCGAATTCTACCGCAGCCGGGGCGGGCGTCCACTCGCGACCCGGCCGGTAGGCCGAGGGCTCGGCGCCCGGGTGCTCGCGCTTCTGGATCACCACGAGGACCAGGCCGATGACCACGGCGATGAGCGCGGCCCAGACGTTGGTGCGGATGCCCCAGAAGAACTCGCTCGGGTCGATCCGGATGGACTCGAACCAGACGCGGCCGATCCCGTACCAGATCAGGTAGGCGGCGAAGACGGTGCCCCACTGCAGCTTGAGACGGCGCTCGAGCAGGAGGATGACCGCGATGCCGACGACGTTCCAGAGGATCTCGTAGAGGAAGGTCGGGTGGAAGAGCGTGCCCGCCGGGAGGCCGACGGGGAAGGCCGGGTTGGTGGTCTCGATCTCGAGGCCCCAGGGCAGGGTCGTGGGCAGGCCGAAGAGCTCGTGGTTGAACCAGTTGCCCAGACGCCCGAGCGCCTGCGCGGCGAGCATGCCGGGGGCGAGGGCGTCGGCGAAGGTCCAGAACCGCACTCCTGTCCAGCGGCAGCCGATGAACGCGCCGACCGCGCCTCCGATCAGCCCGCCGAAGATGGCGTTGCCGCCGTTCCAGATGCGGACGACATCCCACGGGTCGGCGCCGTCGTAGAAGTAGTCGCCGGGGTGGGTGAGCACGTGGTAGGCGCGGGCGCCGACGATGCCGAGCGGCACAGCCCAGATGATGATGTCGAGCACGACCCACGGCTCCGCGCCGCGGCGCTTGAGCCGCTGGTTCGTCATGATCGTCGCCACGATGATCCCCGCGAGGATGCAGAGCGCGTAGGTGTGGATCGCGAGCGTGAAGGTGCCGATCGTGAGGTCGTACTGACTCCACGCGTCGGGGGGGCTCGGAATGCTCAGCGGTACGGACACCGGTACTCGACCTTTCGAAGGAGGGGGTCCCCCGGGCGCGGCTCGGCCGCGCCCCGGTGGGCATCCCGATTGTAGCGGGAGGGTGTCAGCGCGCGGAGCGCAGGCGGGTGCCCTCGGCGAGGCCGCGGGAGGTCTCGGCGACCGCGTCGACCCCGCCGGACGCCAGCGCCCGCACCAGGGCGGATCCGACGATGGCGCCGTCCGCGTAGGCGAGGATCTCGGCGACCTGCTCGCCGGTCGAGATGCCCAGGCCGACGCACGCGCTCTCGGAGCCGGCGGCGCGGAGGCGGTCGACCAGGGTGCGGGCCGCGGAGTCGACATCGGTGCGCGCGCCGGTGATGCCCATCGTCGAGACCGCGTAGACGAATCCACGGCTCGAGTCGACGGCCTGGCGCAGGCGCGTGTCCGTCGAGGACGGTGCCGCGAGGAACACGCGGTCGAGTCCGAGCCGCTCGGAGACGGCGAGCCACTCGGCGCCCTCGTCCGGGATCAGGTCGGGCGTGATGAGGCCGGACCCGCCGGCCTCGGCCAGATCGGTGGCGAAGCGCTCGACCCCGTACTGCAGGACGGGGTTGTAGTAGGTCATCACCAGGACCGGCACGTCGACGCGCGCCCGGATCTCGCGGACGGCCTCGAAGCCGTGGCGGAGGCGGAAGCCGCCCGCGATGGCGGCCTGGGTCGCCTCCTGGATGACGGGTCCGTCCATCACCGGATCGGAGTAGGGCAGACCGAGCTCGATCGCGTCGACGCCGTTCTCGGCCATGGCCACGGCGGCGTCGATGCTGGTCGGCAGGTCGGGGAAGCCGACGGGGAGGTAGCCGATCAGGGCGCCCGCCGCCTCCTCGTTCCGGCGCCGGACGGTCTCGGCGACGCTCGGTCCGCGGCCGCTCACGACTGCACCGCGCCCTGGTCCATGAGGCCGAAGTAGTGCGCAGCGGTCGTCATGTCCTTGTCGCCGCGGCCCGAGAGGTTGACCAGGATGGTGGCCTCGGGGCCGAGCTCGCGCCCGAGCTCCAGCGTGCCGGCCAGCGCGTGCGCGGACTCGATCGCGGGGATGATCCCCTCGGTGCGGCTGAGCAGCATGAGCGCGTCCATCGCGGCCGAGTCGGTGACCGCGCGGTAGTCGGCGCGGCCGATGCTCGAGAGCCACGCGTGCTCCGGGCCGATGCCCGGGTAGTCGAGGCCGGCCGAGATCGAGTGCGACTCGACGGTCTGGCCGTCCTCGTCCTGGAGGAGGAAGCTCCGGGCGCCGTGCAGGACTCCAGGGCGGCCCTTGCTGATGGTCGCCGCGTGGCGGGGGGTCTCGATCCCGTCGCCGCCGGCCTCGAAGCCGACGAGGCGGACCTCGGGGTCGTCGAGGAAGGCGTGGAAGATCCCCATCGCGTTGGAGCCGCCGCCGACGCAGGCGGTGACCGCGGTGGGCAGCGAGCCGGTCAGCTCGAGGACCTGCTCGCGCGCCTCCTCGCCGATGATCTTCTGGAAGTCGCGGACGAGGGCCGGGAACGGATGCGGGCCCGCGACGGTGCCGAAGATGTAGTTCGTGGTGCCGACGTTCGTCACCCAGTCGCGCATCGCGTCGTTGATCGCGTCCTTGAGGGTGCGCGAGCCGGTCGTCACGGGGATCACCTCGGCGCCGAGCAGGCGCATGCGGGCGACGTTGAGGGCCTGGCGCTCGGTGTCGACCTCGCCCATGTAGACCACGCAGTCGAGGCCGAACAGGGCGGCGGCCGTGGCGGTCGCGACGCCGTGCTGGCCCGCTCCCGTCTCGGCGATGACGCGGGTCTTGCCGATCCGCTTGGTGAGCAGCGCCTGGCCCAGCACGTTGTTGATCTTGTGCGAGCCGGTGTGGTTGAGGTCCTCGCGCTTGAGGATGATCCGCGCTCCGCCGGCGTGCTCGGCGAACCGCGGCACCTCGGTGATGATCGACGGACGGCCGGTGTAGCTGCGGTGCAGCTCCATCAGCTCGGCCGCGAACGCGGGGTCGACCTTCGTGCGCTCGTACTCGGCGCTCAGCTCGTCGAGGGCCTCGACGAGGGACTCGGGGACGTAGCGTCCGCCGAACTCGCCGAAGTAGGGGCCGAGTTCATCCCGGAGTGCCATGGGGGTACCGCCTATCGGTGTGGTCAGTGCGCCAGGAAGCCGGCGAGGGTGGAGACGGGGTCGCCGCCGGTGACGAGAGCCTCGCCCACGAGGACGACGTCGGCTCCGGAGCCGCGGTAGTGCGCGACGTCGTCGGCGGTGAGGACGGCCGACTCGGCCACCTTCACCGCGTCGTCGGGGAAGCGCTCGGAGAGGCGGCCGAAGAGGTCGCGGTCGAGCTGGAAGGTGGAGAGGTCGCGGGCGTTCACGCCGATGAGCCGCGCGCCGAGGTCGGCGGCCCGCTCGAGCTCGTCGGCCGAGTGCGTCTCGACGAGCGGGGTCATCCCCAGCTCGAGGACGAGGGCGTGCAGCTCGGCGAGCAGGGGCTGCTCGAGCGCGGCGACGATGAGGAGGACCAGGTCGGCTCCGGCCGCGCGGGCCTCGAGGACCTGGTACGGCTCGGCGACAAAGTCCTTGCGCAGGACGGGGATCGACACGCGCTCGCGGACCGCCTCGAGGTCCGCCAGGGACCCCTTGAAGCGGCGCTCCTCGGTGAGGACGCTGATCGCGCTCGCTCCCCCGAGCTCGTACTGTCCGGCCAGCTCGGCGGGGACGGGGATGTCGGCGAGGGCTCCGCGCGACGGGCTGGCGCGCTTCACCTCGGCGATGATCCTGACGCGCTCGGCGGGGGCCAGAGCGGCCAGGGCGTCGAGGGCGGGCGCCTGGGCGAGCGCGCGGCGCTCGACGGCTTCGAGCGGGGCGCTCTCGCGGCGCCGGGCCGCGTCGGCCAGGGCGCCGGCGGTGAGGTCGGCGAGCACCTAGGCGCGCGCCTTCGGGTTCGCCTTCGCGCCGTTGACGCCGTAGCCCGCCTTGGCCATGCCCATGCCCACGAGCAGACCCACCACGACCAGGCCGGCCGAGAGCCAGACCACCAGGGGCACGTCGAACCAGAACGCGATCGTGCCGATCGTGAATCCGACCAGCATGATGACGACGGCCGTCCACGCTGCGGGCGAGTGGCCGTGGTTGTCGTCGTCGTGCTCGGTGCTCATGGGTCTCCTCCTGGGGGTGCATCGGGACCAGAGCAGTCTAGCGTGAGGCGCCTGAGCGCCCGGCCCCGGACTCGCCTGCGCAGCCGCCTGCAGGAGGCGGGGATGCCGGACCGCCGGACACGACCGCGGCCGGTGTCAGCGGCCCGAGGTGGGGTCGTCGCCGCGCGAGAGCTCGTCCCACGAGACGACCGGGTCGATGTCGCCGTCGTCCGTCTGCACGGTCGACGCGCCGTGGCCGTAGCCGTCGGCGGGCTCGAAGCGGGAGGCGCGCTTCCGCGCCGCTCCCGGCCAGCGGCCCGAGGTCACGAGGACGCCGATCCCGAGCAGCGCGGTGAGCACGCCGCAGACCAGGGCGACGACGGGCCAGGCCGTCGCGGAGGACGAGGCCACGAGCGCCGCGACGGACTGCTCCCCCGCGATGGCGGTCGCCTCGGTGACGAGCGAAGCGCCGGCGCGCACGGGGTCGCCCAGTGCCGTCGCGGCCGCGAGCACCACCGAGGCGCCGAGGACGGCCTGGAGCACACCGAGCACGATCCGGAAGACGGGGCCGGCGATGGCGAGGGCCGCGGCGAGGGCGAGGCCCGCGAGCGCCAGGGCGGAGAGCGCGGGCGCGGCGACGGTCCCGGCCACGTCGATCCGCTGGCCCTCCCCCTCGATCGCGGCCAGGGTCAGCGTGGACCAGGTCTGGGTGGAGGAAGTCAGCTCGAGCGCGGCGAGCAGCACGACCCCGAGGATCGCCGTGTACTTCAGCCGCCGTCCGCTCATGCTCACTCCGCCGGACCGAGGCCGGTGAACGGCACGAGGGGGTCGACGTCGAAGCAGGCGTGCTCGCCCGTGTGGCAGGCTGCGCCGATCTGCTCGACCTGGACCAGCAGGGTGTCGGCGTCGCAGTCGAGGGCGGCACCCCGCACGTACTGCGCGTGCCCGGACGTGTCGCCCTTGCGCCAGTACTCCTGGCGCGAGCGCGACCAGAAGGTGACGCGGCCCTCGGTGAGGGTCCGCCGGAGCGCCTCGCGGTCCATCCAGCCCATCATGAGCACCTCGCGGGTGTCGTGCTGCTGGATGATCGCGGGCAGGAGCCCGGTCGGATCGAAGGCGGCGCGGTCCAGGACGGCGTCGAGCTCGGCGGGGGTCATCGGATCTCGATCCCGGAGGCGGCGAGCGCGCGCTTGACGTCGCCGATCGTCAGCTCGCGGTTGTGGAAGACGGAGGCGGCGAGCACGGCGTCGGCTCCCGCGTCGACGGCCGGAGCGAAGTGCTCGACGGCGCCGGCGCCTCCGGAGGCGATGACCGGCACGGAGCTCAGCTCGCGCATCGCGGCGATCAGCTCGAGGTCGAAGCCCTGCTTGGTGCCGTCGGCGTCGATGGAGTTGACCAGGAGCTCCCCGGCGCCGCGCTCGACGGCCTCGGCCGCCCAGGCCAGGGCGTCGAGGTCGGTCTCGCGGCGTCCGCCGTGAGTGGTGACGACGAAGCCGGACGGCGTGGCGTCGCTCCGCTTGACGTCGAGCGAGAGCACGAGCACCTGCGCGCCGAAGACGTCGGCGATCTCGCCGAGGAGCTCGGGCCGGGCGATCGCGGCGGAGTTGACGCCCACCTTGTCGGCGCCGTGCGCGAGCAGTCGCGAGACGTCCTCGGCGCTGCGCACGCCTCCGCCGACCGTGAGCGGGATGAAGACCTGCTCGGCGGTCGCCCGCACCACGTCGTAGGTGGTCGAGCGGTCGTCGACCGTGGCGGTGACGTCGAGGAAGGTCAGCTCGTCGGCGCCCTGCTCGAAGTAGAGGCGGGCGAGCTCGACGGGGTCGCCCGCATCGCGCAGGTTCTGGAAGTTGACGCCCTTCACGACGCGGCCGGCGGCGACGTCGAGGCAGGGGATGACGCGGACGGCGAGACTCATCGGCTCCCCCTCTACAGGCGCGCGGCGTGGATGGAGGTGACCAGGATCGCGCGGGCGCCCAGGTCGTACAGGCGGTCCATCACCTGGTTCATGTCCGAGCGCGGCACCATCACGCGGACCGCCACCCACTCGGCGTCGTGCAGCGGCGAGACCGTCGGCGACTCGAAGCCCGGGGCGATCGCCGTGGCGCTCTCCAGGAGCGCGACGGGGCAGTCGTAGTCGAGCAGCACGTACTCGCGGGCGACCAGCACGCCCTGCAGGCGGCGCAGCAGCACCGGGATGCCCTCGGGCTCCCCCGCGGCGGAGACCAGGACGGCGGTCGAGTCCAGGATGACCGGCCCGAAGATCTCGAGGCCGGCCTTGCGGAGCGTGGTGCCGGTCTCGACGACATCGGCGATGACGTCGGCGACGCCGAGCTGGATCGCGGACTCGACCGCGCCGTCGAGGCGGATCAGCGTCACCTCGACGCCGTGCTCCCGGAGGAAGCGGCCCACGAGGCCCGGGTAGCTGGTCGCCACGCGGAGGCCGTCGATCTGCGCGAGCTCGTCGTAGCGGCCTGCGGGCCCGGCGAAGCGGAAGGTGGAGTTCGCGAAGCCGAGGCTCGCGATCTCGCGCGCCTCGGAGCCGGAGTCGATCAGGAGGTCGCGGCCGGTGACCCCGACGTCGAGAGCGCCGGAGCCGACGTAGGTGGCGATGTCGCGCGGGCGCAGGTAGAAGAACTCGACCCCGTTGCGCTCGTCGACGACGTGCAGCTCCTTCGGGTCGCGGCGGCCGGTGTAGCCGGCCTCCGCGAGCATCTGACCGGCGGTCTCCGAGAGGGAGCCCTTGTTGGGGACGGCGACGCGCAGGAGCGCCGGGGCGGGGGTGGTGGTCACGGGACGTCCTTCATGACTCGACGGCTGTTCAGGGGGCGGCACGGCTCCTCGGGGAGCGTGCGGGCGCGACGGCGCGGAGCGGAGGCGCACCCCGGCGAGCGGGGCGGGGCTCACAGATGCCGGTAGACGTCGGCCGTCGTCAGTCCCTTGGCGAGCATGAGCACCTGCAGGTGGTAGAGCAGCTGCGAGATCTCCTCGGCGGTGCGCTCGTCGCCCTCGTACTCGGCGGCCATCCACACCTCGGCTGCCTCCTCGACGATCTTCTTGCCGATGAAGTGCACGCCGGCGTCGAGCTCGCGGACGGTGCCCGAACCCTCGGGACGGGCGGCGGCCTTCTCGCCCAGCTCAGCGAAGAGGTCGTCGAAAGTTTTCACCGGGGAAGTCTATACGGCGGCCGGGCGCGGGACGCCTCAGTGCCGGTGCAGGTGAGCGGTCGCCGTCTCGCGCAGCGACGCGATCGCGGCCTCCGGGTCGTCCGCGCCGAAGACCGCGGAGCCCGCGACGAAGGTGTCGGCTCCCGCCTCCGCTGCGATCTCGATCGTGCCGGGTGCGATCCCGCCGTCGACCTGGAGCCAGACGTCGAGCCCGGTGCGGTCCACCACGTTCCGGAGCGTGCGCAGCTTGGGCATCGTCTCCTGCATGAAGGACTGGCCCCCGAAGCCGGGCTCGACCGTCATCACGAGGACCTGGTCGAACTCGGGCAGGAGGTCGAGGTAGTCGTCCACCATCGTGCCCGGCTTGAGCGCGATCCCCGCCCGCGAGCCGATCCCGCGCAGGCGCCGCGCCAGGGCCACGGCGTCGCGCGCGGCCTCGGCGTGGAAGGTCACGGAGAAGGCGCCGGTCTCGGCGTAGTCGGGTGCCCACCGGTCGGGGTCGTCGATCATCAGGTGCAGGTCGAGCGGGCGGGGCGAGACGTCCTGGAGGCGCTGGACCATGTTCAGCCCGAAGGTGAGGTTCGGCACGAAGTGGTTGTCCATCACGTCGACGTGCACGAGGTCGGCTCCGGCGATGCGCTGCAGCTCGGCCTCGAAGTTCACGAAGTCGGCGGAGAGGATGCTGGGGTTGATCCGTGCGGGCATGCGTCCAGCCTAGATCGGAGCGTCCTCGGCGTCCGCCCGGCTGAGCACGCTCCCGCTCCGGAGGGGTCAGGCGTCTCCGGACGCCGCCTCGAGGGGCCGGAGGCGGCGGAGGAGCTGGACGAACATGGCGTCGGTGCCGTGCCGGTGCGGCCAGAGCTGCACGTGGAGGGGGCCGTCCGGCAGCGGGAGCGGGTCCGCCGTCACCGCGCGCAGCACGGCCGGCGTGTCGACGAGCTCGAGCTCGTGCCGCTCCTGCGCGAGGGCGAGCACGCGCCGGGTCTCGCCGAGGTGCGGCGAGCAGGTCACGTAGGCCAGCAGCCCGTCGGGAGCGAGAGCCCGGACCGCGGAGTCGAGCAGCTCGCCCTGGAGGGCGGCCAGCGGCTCCACGTCGGCCGCGGACTTGCGCCAGCGCGCCTCGGGCCGACGCCGCAGCGCACCGAGACCGGTGCACGGCGCGTCGAGGAGGATGCGGTCGAACGAGCCCGGCTGCTCGTCGCCCAGGTCGCGCCCGTCGCCGGTGCGCACCTCGACCGACGGGTCGACGGCGGCCAGCGCCTGCCGCACCAGGCCCGCGCGGCCCGGGACCACCTCGTTGGCGAGCAGCGCCGCCCCGCCTGCGCGCGCCTCCGCCGCGAGCAGCGCCGCCTTGCCGCCGGGTCCCGCGCACAGGTCGAGCCAGCGCTCGCCCGGGCGGACCGGCCGTGCCCGGGAGAGCGCCAGAGCGGCGAGCTGGGAGCCCTCGTCCTGCACGCGCACGCGGCCCTCGTGCACCGCGGGGACTGCCTCCGGGTCGCCGCCGGTGCTGGTCATGCCGACCGGCGAGAAGCGGTCGGATTCGGCGCCGGCGATCTCGCCGGGAGACGCCAGGCCCGGCAGAGCCACCAGGTTCACCCGCGGAGCCGCGTTGTCGGCGGCGAGCAGCGCGTCGAGCTCGTCGGCCGCCCCCTCCGCCGCCAGCGCCCGTCGCAGGGCGCGCACGATCCACACGGGGTGGGAGCTCAGCGCGGCGATCCGGTCGTCGCCGGAGACCGCGGCCGCGGAGACCCGCTCGCGCCACTCGCCGGCGCCCGAGCGCGAGACCGCGCGCAGCACGGCGTTGGCGAAGGCCACCGCTCCCCGCGAGGAGCCGGCCGCGACGAGCGCGACGCTCTCGTTCACCGCGGCGTGCGGGGACACGCGGGTCGCGAGCAGCTGGTGCACGCCCAGGCGCAGCGCGTCGAGCACCGGCGCATCGATGCTCTCGACGGACCGGCCGGCCGCGAGGGCGATCACGCGGTCGTAGTAGCCGGACATCCGCAGAGTGCCGTAGCAGAGCTCGGTGGCCAGTCCCGCGTCGGCGGGCGAGAGGCCGGCGGCGCTGATCCGCGCGGGCAGGACCAGGTTGGCGTAGGCGTCCGACCCGCTCACCGCGAGCAGGACGTCGTAGGCGACCCGCCGGGCGGGAGCGGCCTCGCGACGGGCGCTCACGCGAGCACCGTGCTCTCGCGCAGGCCGCGGGCCCAGGCGGCGCCGGCCATCGGGGTCCTGCCGGCGGGCTGGACGGTGACCAGCTCGACCGCTCCGTCCGCGGTGCCGACGAGGGCGCGCCCCGAGTCGAGGCGGACGACGCCGGGAGCGAGGTCCCCCTCGGCCGCGCGGACCGCGAGCACCTTGAGGCGCGCGTCCCCCACCGCGGTCGAGGCTCCGGGCTCGGGAGTCGTTCCGCGCACGAGCGCGAGGACCCGCGCGGTCGGGAGGCTCCAGTCGATCCGGCCGTCGGCGGCGTCGAGCTTGGGAGCGGGGGTCGCCTCTCCGGCCTGCGGAGTCGCGACGGCCGTGCCCTCCTCCAGCGCGTCGACCACGCCGAGGGTGAGGCCGGCGCCGCTCGCGGCCAGCTCCGTCAGCAGCTCGCCCGCGGTGCGCTCCCCCGCGTCGACGGCGAGCTCGGCGTACACGTCACCGGCGTCGAGCTCGGCGACCAGCTGGAAGACGCTCGCGCCGATCCGCGTGTCGCCCGCCATCAGCGCCCGCTGGACGGGAGCCGCCCCGCGCCAGCGCGGCAGCAGGGAGAAGTGCAGGTTCATCCAGCCCAGGCGCGGCACCGCCAGCAGGCGCTGCCGGACGAGGCCGCCGTAGGCCACGATCACGCCGAGGTCGGGGGCGAGCTCCGCGATCCGGTCGGTCACGTCCTCGTCGAGGCGGTTCGCCCGGATCACCGGGATCCCCAGCTCCTCGGCCACGACGGCGACCGGCGAGGGGGTGAGCACGCGCTTGCGTCCCACCGGGGCGTCCTCCCGGGTGACCACGGCCACGACCTCGTGCGCGGAGGCGGCGAGGTCGCGGAGGGTCGGAACGGCGGCGGCGGGCGTGCCGGCGAAGACGAGGCGCACGGGGGTCTCCTGGGGAGTCAGAGGATGTCGGGGTCGTCGAGACGGACCCGGAGCCGGGGGGCCGGCCGGAAGCGGCCGGGCGTGGTCGGCGGGCGACGACGGCGCGTGGCGTTGCGGATCACGGCGGAGCGGAGGCGCGCGGCCACATCCGCACCGCGAGCGTAGTCGAACCGGACGATCGCCCGGACGGAGCCGTCCTCGAGCCCGACAGGACCGAGGACCTCGTGCCGGTCGTCCTCGTCGAGCGCCTCGAGCGCCTCCTCCACCGCGTGCGCGTCGCCGCTCACCGTGGCCAGGCGCACCGCGGGCGGGAAGCGCAGAGCGCGCCGCTCCTGGAGCTCGGCCCGGAGGTACTCGGCCTGCCGCCAGGTCGCCAGGGCGGTCGCGAGCCGGCCGCCGACCCCGACCAGGAGGACCGGCGCGCCCGGGCGGGCCAGCGCCGCGGCGTTCGACCAGGTGCGGAGCGCGTCGTCGGCGACCCGCAGGCTCTCGCGGGCCAGCATCCGCTCGCCGTCCAGCAGCAGGACGGCGTGGTAGCCGCCGTCGGCCCGCGGCTCCGCCCCGCGCGTGGCCACGACGAGCGCGGGCTCGTCGGGGAGGGTGAGCACGGGGCGCTGCCCGTCGGCGACGATCACCTTGGCACCCGGGAAGGCGCGTCCGAGCTCCTCCGCGGTGCGGCCCGCGCCGAGGGAGACGAGGCGCAGAGCCGTCGCCTCGCAGACGGAGCAGGTCCAGTCGGCCGCGATCAGGCCGCACCAGCCGCAGCTCGGCCGCCCGCCCTCGGAGTGCACGCCGAGCGGACCCTGGCAGCGGTTGCAGCGTGCGACGGTCCGGCAGCGGGCGCAGGCGACCACCGGCGCGTAGCCGGGGCGCGCGACCTGGACGAGCACGGGACCGGAGTCGAGGGCCTTCCGCGCCTCCCGCCAGGCGGAGGAGGGGATGCGCGCTGCCGCGTCGTGCTCGTCGGCCGCCCACTGCTGGGCGGTCGGCACGACGTGCGGGCGGCGGCTCGGCCGCGGCTCCACCTCGGTCGCGAAGCCGATCTCGACGAGCCGCTCGACCTCGACCGTGCGCGTGTTGCCGAGCAGGACGAGGCCGGCGCCGCTCTGCTCCTGCCGCACCAGGGCGACGTCGCGCGCGTGCGCGTAGGGCGCGAGCGGCTCGGCGAAGAGCGGATCGCCGTCGTCCCAGAGCCCGATCAGGCCGAGGGCGGAGGAGGGCGCGTAGAGGACGGAGCGGTTGCCGACGACGACCCGCGGCCCGGGATCGAGGCAGCGGACGAAGGCGGAGTAGCGCTCGGCGCCCTTCTGCCGCGCATCGAGGCGCACCACCGCCTCCGCGGGGACGAGGGCGGCGAGGGCCAGCTCCAGCTGCTCCTGGTCGCGGTAGTCGGGGACGGCCAGGATCGCGTCGCGGCCCGCGGCGAGCGTGTCCCGGGCGAGCTCGGCGAGCGTGACGGCCCAGCCGCCGACCCACGCGCCCGAGTCGAGCCTCACCGGAGCCGGCACGGCGCCGACCGCCAGCCGGGCCCCCTCGGCGAGTCCCGCGAAGGAGGCGTCGGGGTAGCCCGTCACGCCGCCCGCCTCGACCGCGGGCGCCGCAGGAGCGGGACCCGCGGCGAGTCGCGCCTTCTCGACGCGGACGTGGCGGCGCGGCACGGCCAGGCGCAGCACGTCGCTCGCGCCCCCGGAGGCGCGGTCGGCCACCCGGCGGGCGAGGGCCCAGACCTCCGGGGTCAGCACGACGAGCGGCGAGACCAGCTCCTCGATGCCGCTGAGCGCTCCGGCGTGCTCGGTCCCCTCCCCCGTCTCGACGACGAACGCGTCGGCGATCCGGCCTCCGGTCCGCAACGGCACCCGCACGCGCACGCCGGGGACCACCTCGCCGCGCAGCGCCTCCGGCACCGCGTAGTCCAGGAGCCGGTCGAGCTGCGGGAGGGGCGAGTCCAGGAGCACGCGCGCGACGGCTCCGCTCGTCGCCATCGCCGCCGCGCCCGCTACGAGAGGCCCGCGGCGGAGCGCAGGTCGTCGACCCGGTCGAGGCGCTCCCAGGTGAAGTCGGGCAGCTCCCGGCCGAAGTGGCCGTAGGCCGCGGTCTGCGCGTAGATCGGGCGGAGCAGGTCGAGTGCGTGGATGATCGCGGCCGGGCGCAGGTCGAAGACCGAGCGGATCGCCTCGGTGATCGTCTCGTCGGAGACGGTGCCGGTGCCGAAGGTCTCGACGTAGAGGCCGACCGGGGCTGCCTTGCCGATGGCGTAGGCGACCTGCACCTCCAGCCGCGAGGCGAGCCCCGCGGCGACCGCGTTCTTGGCGACCCACCGCATGGCGTAGGCGGCCGAGCGGTCCACCTTCGACGGGTCCTTGCCCGAGAACGCGCCGCCGCCGTGGCGGGACGCTCCGCCGTAGGTGTCGACGATGATCTTGCGGCCGGTGAGCCCGGCGTCGCCCTGAGGGCCGCCGATCTCGAAGCGGCCCGTCGGGTTGATCAGCAGGCGCACGGCGGAGGAGTCGAGGTCGACCGTCTCGAGGACGGGGCGGATGACGTGCGCCGCGATGTCCGCGTGGATCGTCTCGGTGCTGACGTGCTCTGCGTGCTGGGTGGACAGGACGACGGTGTCGATGGTGGACGGCGTCGTGCCGTCGTAGCCGATGGTGACCTGGGTCTTGCCGTCGGGTCGGAGGTAGTCGAGCTCGCCCGACTTGCGGACGGCGGCCAGGCGCTCGGCGAGGCGGTGCGAGAGCCAGCTCGGCAGCGGCATGTACTCGGGGGTCTCGTCGGTCGCGAAGCCGAACATCAGGCCCTGGTCGCCCGCGCCCTGGCGGTCGAAGGCGTCCTCGCCCGCCTCGGAGGAGCGGACCTCGAGCGCCGTGTCGACGCCCGCCGCGATCTCGGGCGACTGCTGGCCGATCGAGACCGAGACGCCGCAGGAGCGGCCGTCGAAGCCCTTCTCCGAGGAGTCGTAGCCGATCTCGACGATCGTGTCGCGCACGATCTTGGGGATCTCGACGTAGCCGCTCGTGGAGACCTCGCCCGCGACGTGCACGAGCCCCGTCGTGACCAGCGTCTCGACGGCGACCCGGCTGTGCGGGTCCTCGCGGAGCAGGGCGTCGAGGATGCGGTCCGAGATCTGGTCGCAGATCTTGTCCGGGTGGCCCTCGGTGACGGACTCGGAGGTGAACAGGCGGAGGGGACCGGAGGTCATGCTTCTCTTCTCGTCCCGGCTCGTGCGGACCGGGGTCGTTCGTACCGGGAGTGGCCTGGCGGGCGCGATGCCGGGCGGCAGGCGATCGGCGCCTGGGCGGGCGGACCGGCGGGGCTAGCGCACGACCGCGTCGAGGACGCGATCGGCCACCTTCGCCTTGCTGCCCGAGGCCTCACCAACTATATCGCCGGCCCGATCGAGGACCACGACGGCGTTGCTGTCGCTCTGGAAACCCTCGGCCCAGCCCACCCTGTTGAGGACGAGCAGGTCGCAGCCCTTCCGGGCGATCTTGGCGCGGCCGAGGGCGAGCATCGCGTCCCGGTCCGGCTCGGTCTCCGCGGCGAAGCCGACGACGATCTGCCCCTCCCGCCGGGAGGCGGAGATCTCGGCGAGGACGTCCGGGTTCTTGACGAGCTCGAGGACGAGACGGTCGCCCTGCTGCTCCTTCTTGATCTTCGCGTCGGCGACCGCGGCGGGCCGGTAGTCGGCGACGGCCGCGGCCATGATCACCACGTCCGCGCCGGGGGCCGCGGCGAGGGCGGCCTCGCGCAGCTCGAGCGCGGTGCCCACCGGGAGGACCGTGACGCCCTCCGGCGCCGGCACGTCGAGGTTCGCGGCGAGGAGGGTGACCTCCGCGCCCCGGGCCGCAGCGGCCAGCGCGAGCGCGACGCCCTGCCTGCCGCTGGAGCGGTTGCCGACGAAGCGCACCGGGTCGAGGGGCTCGCGGGTGCCGCCGGCGGTCACGAGGACGCGCACGCCCGCGAGGTCGCGGCGGGCGGAGGCGGAGCGGGCGTGGACGGCGAGGGCCTCCGCCACGATCGTCTCGGGCTCCTCCATGCGGCCGGGGCCCGAGTCGGCGCCGGTGAGGCGGCCGACCGCGGGTCCGACGACGTGCACGCCGCGGGAGCGGAGCACCGCCGTGTTCGCGACGGTGGCGGCGTTCGCCCACATCTCGGTGTGCATCGCGGGGGCGACCACGAGCGGGGCGGTGCTCGCGAGCACCGTGTTGCCGAGCAGGTCGTCGGCGAGGCCGGCGGCGAGTTTGGCGAGCGTGTGCGCCGTCGCGGGCGCGATCACGATGAGGTCGGCGGCCTGGCCGATGGCCACGTGCCGGACCTCGGCGACGCCCTCGTAGAGCTCGGTGTGCACCGGGTTCCGCGAGATGGCCTCGAGGGTGGGCTTCCCGACGAAGCGCAGCGCGGCCTCGGTCGCGACGACGTGCACGTCGTGCCCCGCGAGGACCAGCGCGCGGACGACTCCGACGGCCTTGTACGCGGCGATGCCGCCGGTGATGCCGACGACGACGTTGAGCCGTCGGCCGGCCTCGAGAGAGGAGCCCACCCGGAGGGGACTACTCGGCGAGGGGCTTGGAGACGAGCTTGTCCTCGTTGATCTCGTGCAGTGCGACCGAGAGGGGCTTGTCGTCGATGGTGGAGTCGACCAGCGGGCCGACGTTGTCGAACAGGCTGCCCTCGTGGAGGTCGGCGTAGTAGTCGTTGATCTGGCGGGCGCGCTTGGAGGCGAAGATCACCAGCGCGTACTTGGAGTCGACCTTCGAGAGGAGCTCGTCGATGGGCGGGTCGATGATGCCGAGGTTGTTGGCCATGGATGTCTCCTTGCAGGCGCATCAGCGCCGATCTGCGGCTCCGGAGCAACACGGCGCGCGGGCTCCGAGGGGCGTGTGCCCGGTGGGACCCGGGGCGTCGGCCCGGAGGTGGTCGGTGGCCCGGTGTCAGCGGCCCGGGTCAGCGGGCGCGCCGTCGGCACGAGGCGACATCAATTCTACGACCTCGCGGGCCGCTTCGGGCACGGTGCTGTTGACGACGGCGAAATCGAACTCGTCCTGCGCGGCCAGCTCCACCTTCGCGGTGGCCAGACGGCGCTCCTGCTCCTCCGCGCTCTCGGTGCCGCGGCCGACCAGCCGGCGGACCAGCTCGTCCCAGCTCGGCGGCAGGAGGAAGACCAGCCGCGCGTCCGGCATCCGCTCGCGCACCTGGCGGGCACCCTGGATGTCGATCTCGAGCATCACCTGCCGGCCCTGCTCCAGCGCGGCGTCGATGGGGCCGCGGGGCGTGCCGTAGCGGTGAGCGTTGTGGACGACGGCGTACTCGAGGAACTCCCCCGCCGCGACCATCCGGTCGAACTCGGCGTCGTCGACGAAGTAGTAGCTGACGCCGTCCACCTCGCCCGGACGCGGGGCCCGGGTGGTGGCCGAGACCGAGAGCAGGACGTCCGGGTAGTTCTCGCGGATGTAGGTCGACACGGTGCCCTTGCCGACCGCGGTCGGACCGGCGAGGACGAGCAGGCGGTTGCGGCCGGGGCGGCGCTGCCGCGACTCCCGCTCCTCCAGGAACGACGACAGGCCCTCGACCTGGCGCCGGCCGAGCCCGCCGAGGCGCTTCGACTCGGCGATCCGCAGCTGGTCCATCACCCGGGGCGTCTTCACCACGCCGAGTGCGGGCACGGCGCGGAGCAGCTCGCTGACGCGCATCCGCCCCTCGACTCCGAGCGGCTCGGCCTGGGCCGCCGCGAGCACGGCGGTCGCGGGGCGGCGTCCGGCGGCGACGGCCTTCTTTACGGCGGCGCGGGCACGGCGCGCCGCGATCGCGGCCTCGGAGGCGGCGCGCCGGTCGACCTCGGGCGGCGAGGGACGGCGCACGGCCTCCGGGCGCGAGGAGGCGCCGGGATCGGGGCTGACGGTTTCAGCGGACAAGGGTCTCCTGGATGTCGGTCGCGCGGCGGGTGATCTCGGCCGCGATCCCCGAGGGGCCGGCGCCGAGCACGCTGCGCGACTCGCTGACGATGGTGGCGGCGCTCAGCGCGCCGAACAGCCGCTGCGCGTCCGCGACGGCTGCGCCCTGGTGGCCGAAGCCGGGCGCGAGCACCGGAAGTGCGGGGTGCAGCGGCTCGTCGATGCCGATGCCGAAGTCGCCCAGGGCGACAGTGGCGCCGAGCACCACGCCGACCGAGCCGATCGACGCGCGAGCGTGAGCGTCGTTCCAGGATGCCACGTCCGCCACGACCGCGCGTGCCACGGTGGATCCCGCCCGGCCGCCGTCCTGCACGAGGGCGCGCTGCACGGGGCGGGCCTCGGGGTTGGAAGTGGCTGCGAGGACGAACACGCCCTTGCCCGCCTCCTCGGCGAGGGTCAGCATCCCCTCGAGGGAGCCGAGCCCCTGGTAGGCCGCGGCGGTCATGGCGTCCGCCTCGAGCGGCGAGCCCGGCCGGAGCCACGCCTCGGCGTAGGCGGTGACGCTCGTGCCGATGTCGCCGCGCTTGACGTCGGCGATCACCAGCAGTCCGGCCTCGCGGGCGTCGGCGAGCACGCGCTCGAGCGCGGCGTAGCCCGCCGAGCCGTGCCGCTCGAAGAAGGCGATCTGCGGCTTGACGACGCCCACACGGCCGGCCGCCGCCTCGACGACCGTTCGGCCGAAGCTCTCGAGCCCGGCCGCGTCGTCGGCGAGGCCCCACGCGTCGAGCAGGTACGCGTGCGGGTCGATCCCGACGCAGAGCCGGCCGTGCGCGGCGAACGCCGCCTCGAGGCGCGAGCCGAAGGAGGCGGTGCCCGCCGCGCCGCCGCTCACGCGGTGCGCTCCGCGCGGCGCAGGGCGTAGTCCTGCAGGCTCGTCACCTCGAAGGGCTCGTTCGCCGCGTCGAGCGAGGCGACCGCCGCCGCGAGCTGGGCGATCGTGGTGAACAGCGGCTTGTCCGCGGCGACCGCGGCGGCGCGGATCTCGTAGCCGTCGGCGCGGGTCGCTCCTCCGCTGGGCGTGTTGATCACCACGTCGACCTCGTCGCGGGCGATCAGCTCGACGATGGAGGGCGCGTCGCCCTCGGCGGTCTCGCTGTACTTGCGGACCACGCGGGCCTGGATCCCGTTGCGGTTCAGCACCTCGGCCGTGCCCTCGGTCGCGAGGATGTCGAAGCCGAGCTGACGCAGGCGCAGCGCGGGCAGGACGATCGAGCGCTTGTCGCGGTCGGCGACCGAGATGAAGACGGTCCCGCTCGCCGGCATGCCGCCGTACGCGGCGTCCTGGCTCTTCGCGAAGGCGCGCGGGAAGTCGCGGTCGATCCCCATGACCTCGCCGGTGGAGCGCATCTCGGGCCCGAGCAGCGAGTCGACGATCTGGCCCTCCTTGGTGCGGAAGCGCTTGAACGGCAGGACCGCCTCCTTCACCGCGATGGGAGAGTCCATCGGGACGTCGGAGCCGTCGCGCTCGGGCAGCAGGCCCTCGGCCTTCAGCGCGGCGATGGTCTCGCCCACCATCAGGCGCGACGCGGCCTTCGCGAGCGGGATGCCCAGCGCCTTCGACACGAACGGCACGGTGCGCGAGGCCCGGGGGTTCGCCTCGAGCACGTAGAGCACGCCCTGGCCGATCGCGAACTGGACGTTCAGCAGTCCTCGGACGCCGACGCCCTGCGCGATCGCGAGGGTCGCCTCCCGCACCTGGTCGATCTGGCGGCGGCCGAGCGTCACCGGCGGGAGCGTGCACGCCGAGTCGCCGGAGTGGATGCCGGCCTCCTCGATGTGCTCCATCACTCCTCCGATGTAGAGCTGCTCGCCGTCGAAGAGCGCGTCGACGTCGATCTCGATCGCGTCGTCGAGGAAGCGGTCCACCAGCAGCGGGTGCGCCTCGTCGATGATCCCCTCGCCGGCCATTCGCTCGAAGTAGTCCTCGAGCTGGGGCGTGCCGTAGACGATCTCCATGCCGCGCCCGCCGAGGACGAACGACGGACGGACGAGGACCGGGTAGCCGATCTCCACCGCGACCTCGCGGGCGCCGTCGAGGTCGGTCGCGGTGCCGTTGCGCGGAGCGAGAAGTCCCGCCTCGTCGAGGATCCGCGAGAACGCGCCGCGCTCCTCCGCGAGGTCGATGTTCGCGGGGGTGGTGCCGAGGATGGGCACGCCGGCCGCCTCGAGGCCCGCGGCGAGCCCGAGCGCCGTCTGGCCGCCCAGCTGCACGACGACGCCGACGAGCTCGCCGGACTGCGACTCCGCGTGGATGACCTCGAGCACGTCCTCGAGAGTCAGCGGCTCGAAGTAGAGGCGGTCCGAGGTGTCGTAGTCGGTCGAGACCGTCTCGGGGTTGCAGTTGATCATGATCGTCTCGAAGCCCGCGTCCGAGAGCGCGAACGAGGCGTGCACGCAGGAGTAGTCGAACTCGACCCCCTGGCCGATGCGGTTGGGGCCGGAGCCCAGGATGACGACCTTGCGGCGGTCGGCGGCGACGACCTCCGTCTCCTCGTCGTACGAGGAGTAGTGGTACGGCGTGAGCGCCGGGAACTCGCCCGCGCAGGTGTCGACGGTCTTGTAGACCGGGCGCACGTCCAGCGCGTAGCGGGTGCGGCGGACCTCCGCCTCGTCGAGCCCGCGGAGCTCGGCGATCTGCGCGTCCGAGAAGCCGTGGTCCTTCGCCAGGCGGAGGAGTCCGGCGTCGAGGCCGTCGTGCTCGCGCACCAGGTCGGCGATCTCGTTGATCAGCACGATCTGGTCGAGGAACCAGGGGTCGATCTTCGTGGACTCGAACGCCTGCTCGACCGTGGCTCCCAGGCGCAGCGCCTGCTGCACGGTGACGATGCGGCCGTCGGTCGGGGTCCTCGCGATCTCGAGGAGCTCCTCGACCGAGCGCTCCTGCGCGCCCCAGTGGAACGACGAGCCGCGCTTCTCGAGCGAGCGGAGCGCCTTCTGCAGCGCCTGCGCGTAGTTGCGGCCGATCGCCATCGCCTCGCCCACCGACTTCATGGTCGTGGTCAGCGTCTTGTCGGCGGCCGGGAACTTCTCGAACGCGAACCGCGGGACCTTCACGACCACGTAGTCCAGCGTCGGCTCGAAGCTCGCCGGCGTCACCTTGGTGATGTCGTTCGGGATCTCGTCCAGGCGGTAGCCGATGGCGAGCTTCGCGGCGATCTTGGCGATCGGGAAGCCGGTCGCCTTGGAGGCGAGGGCGGAGGAGCGGGAGACGCGCGGGTTCATCTCGATCACGATGATCCGGCCGTCCGCCGGGTCGATCGCGAACTGGATGTTGCAGCCGCCGGTGTCCACGCCCACGTCGCGGATGATCCGGATGCCGATGTCGCGCAGCTTCTGGTACTCGCGGTCGGTGAGGGTCAGCGCCGGTGCGACGGTGATCGAGTCGCCCGTGTGCACGCCGACGGGGTCGACGTTCTCGATCGAGCAGACGACGACCGTGTTGTCGGCCGTGTCGCGCATCAGCTCGAGCTCGTACTCCTTCCAGCCGAGGATCGACTCCTCCAGGAGCACCTCGGTGGTGGGGCTCTGGTGCAGGCCGTCGCCGACCATCCGCACCAGCTCCTCGCGGGTGTAGGCGAAGCCGGAGCCCAGGCCGCCCATGGTGAACGACGGGCGGATGACGAGGGGATAGCCCAGGTCCTCGGCGTACTCGATCGCCTCGTCGACGGTGTGCGCGATGTAGGACTTCGCGACGTCGGCGCCCGCGTCCAGCACCAGCTGCTTGAAGATCTGCCGGTCCTCGCCGCGGTTGATCGCCTCGAAGCTCGCGCCGATGAGCTCGACGCCGTACTTCTCGAGGATCCCGAGGTCGTGCAGCTGGATGGCCGCGTTCAGGGCCGTCTGCCCGCCGAGGGTCGGCAGGATCGCGTCCGGCTTCTCCTTGGCGATGATCGCCTCGATCGCCTTGGGCGTGATCGGCTCCACGTAGGTGGCGTCGGCGAAGTCGGGATCGGTCATGATCGTCGCCGGGTTGGAGTTGACGAGGATCACGCGCACCCCCTCGGCGCGCAGCACGCGGCAGGCCTGGGTGCCGGAGTAGTCGAACTCGACGGCCTGTCCGATGACGATCGGGCCGGAGCCGATGACCAGGACGCTCTGGATGTCTTCCCTGCGCGGCATTACTTCTGCTCTCCGATGCTGCTGGTCGTGGGGATGTCGGTGGGCTCCGAGGCCCCGCGCCCGGCCGTGCGCTGCACGACCATCTCGCGGAAGCGGTCGAAGAGGTGGTTGGAGTCGTGCGGGCCGGCCGCCGCCTCCGGGTGGTACTGCACCGAGAAGGCGGGGATGTCGAGGCAGCGCAGGCCCTCCACGACCGAGTCGTTGAGGGAGTAGTGGCTGACCTCGACGCGGCCGAAGCCCTCGGGCGAGTCCAGCTCGCCCTCGATCGGCGCGTCCACGGCGAACCCGTGGTTCTGCGAGGTGATCTCCACGCGGCCGGTGAGCTTGTCGAGCACGGGCTGGTTGATCCCGCGGTGGCCGAACGGGAGCTTGTAGGTGCCGAAGCCGAGAGCGCGCCCCAGCAGCTGGTTGCCGAAGCAGATGCCGAAGAACGGCAGGTCGGCGCGCAGGGTGGTGCGCAGCAGCTCGACGTGGCGGTCCGAGGCCTCGGGGTCGCCGGGGCCGTTGGAGAAGAAGAGCGCGGACGGGTCGAGCGCGAGCACCTGCTCGGCGGTCACCGACTCGGGCAGCACGTGGACGTCGAAGCCGCGCTCCGCGAGGTAGTTGACCGTCGAGGTCTTCACCCCCAGGTCGATGACCGCGACCGAGCCGACGCGCTCGCCGCGGGCAGGCACCGTGTACTGCTCGTCGGTCGAGACCGAGGAGGAGAGGTTGAGCCCCTGCATCTGCCGGCCGCCGAGGACCAGCGCGAGCTGCTCCTCCTCGGGGAGGGCGAGGTCCTCGCCGGAGAACACGCCGGCGCGCATCGAGCCGGCCGAGCGGATGTGGCGGGTGATCGCCCGGGTGTCGACGCCGGAGATCCCGACGATGCCGTCGGTCTCCAGGTCGTCGCCGAGGGAGCGCTGCGCGCGGAAGTTGGAGACGACGCGGGAGGGGTCGCGGACGACGTAGCCGGCGACCCAGATGCGGCGCGACTCCATGTCCTCGTCGTTGGTCCCGGTGTTGCCGATGTGGGGCGCGGTCTGCACGACGATCTGGCCGGCGTAGCTCGGGTCGGTCAGCGTCTCCTGGTAGCCGGTCATGCCGGTGGCGAAGACGATCTCGCCCAGGGTGCGGCCTCGGGCGCCGTAGGCCTGTCCCCGGAATCGTCGTCCGTCCTCGAGGACGAGGACGGCGGTGGGTTCGGTGCTGAGGCGTGTCGTTGGCACGGACTAGGAGCCCTTCTGGGTCGTGTCGGGGCCGCCGTCGGCGGCTCCGGGGTGGGAGGGGGAGGAACGGGGGCCGGCGAGGCGCTGCAGCTCGGCGACCAGGTGCGCCCGGAGGGCGGGCTCGGCCACGCGGAGGTAGCTGTCGACGGTCTCGTCGCCGCGGGGCGACCAGGAGATCACGAGCAGGCCGCCCTCCTCGACGACGCGGTCGATCACGTAGCTGCCCTGGCCCGCTCCGCGCAGGAGGGAGGCCGGGATCACCGTCTCGCGCTCGCCGACGGGGGCGATCACGACGCCGCGCTCGTGGAGGCGCAGCACAGCGTTGCCGCGGAAGCCGAGCCCCGGCAGCACGACGCGCTCGAGCGGCTGCTCGAAGCGGGTCGTGGCCACGTACGGGAGGTCGACGCGCTCGACCTCGGCGCCCAGCGAGGACGCGGGCACGGGCTCCGGCGCGAGGGCGGTCGAGCGGCGGCGCCGCGCGCGCCAGGAGAGCAGCATGCCGACGAAGACGAGGACGACGACCGCGGCGATGACGATCGTGATCGCGGCCCTATCCACGGGAGGCCTTCGCGGAGGCGGCGACGACCGCCGCGTCGACGAGCTCGCCGTCCAGCACGGTCGGGAAGCCCCGGTGGAGGGTGGCGACGACGCGGCCCGGCAGCTCGCGACCGAGGTACGGGGAGTTGCCGCTGCGGCCGCGCAGGTCCTCGACGGAGAAGCGGCGTCGCGCCTCCGGGTCGTAGAGCACGACGTTCGCGGCGGCCCCGACGGCGAGGCCGCGGTCGTAGCCGTCGAGCCGGCCGATGCGGGCGGGGGCGGAGGAGAGCACGCGCGCGACGTCGGACCAGCTCATCCGCCCGTCCTCGACGACGGCGGCGTGCACCACGCTCAGCGCGCTCTCGAGGCCGACCATGCCGAACGCCGCGGCGTCCCACTCGCAGTCCTTCGCCTCGACCGGGTGCGGCGCGTGGTCGGTGGCGACGATGTCGATGGTGCCGTCGGCGAGGGCCTCGCGGAGGGCGAGCACGTCCTCGTCGCGGCGCAGCGGCGGGTTCACCTTGAAGCGGGCGTCGTAGCTCGGCCCGTCCTGGCCGGCGACGGCCTGCTCGGTGAGGAGCAGGTGGTGGGGGGTGACCTCGGCGGTCACGTCGATCCCCCGGGCCTTCGCCCAGCGGATGACGTCGACCGAGCCCGCGGTCGAGACGTGGCAGACGTGCAGGCGGGAGCCCACGTGCTCGGCGAGGAGCACGTCGCGGGCGATGATCGCCTCCTCGGCCACGGCGGGCCAGCCCTGCAGGCCGAGGGCGCTGGAGACGGCGCCCTCGTTCATCTGCGCGCCGACGGTGAGCCGCGGCTCCTGCGCGTGCTGGGCGACGACTCCGTCGAACGCCTTGACGTACTCGAGAGCGCGGCGCATCAGCAGCGCGTCCGAGACGCACTTCCCGTCGTCCGAGAAGACCCGCACGGCCGCGCGGCTGCGGGCCATCGCGCCGAGCTCGGCGAGCGACTCCCCCGCCAGACCCACGGTCACCGCGCCGATCGGGCGGACCGTCGCGTAGCCGGCGTCCTCGCCCAGGCTCTGCACCTGCTCGACCACGCCCGCGGTGTCCTGCACCGGCGAGGTGTTCGCCATCGCGAAGACGGCGGTGAAGCCTCCGGCGGCCGCAGCTCGCGTGCCGGTGAGGATCGTCTCGCTCTGCTCGAACCCCGGCTCGCGCAGGTGCGTGTGCAGGTCGACCAGGCCGGGCAGCGCCAGCAGGCCGTCGGCGTCGATCACGCGGGCCCCGCGCGAGTCGAGGTCGGCGCCGATCTCGACGATCACGCCCCCGTCGATCAGCAGGTCGGCGGTCGACTCGTCGGCGAGCGTCGCTCCCGAGATCAGGATCCGCTCCGGCGCCGTGCTCTGAAGCGGCTGGGCAGTGCTCATCAGTGGACCTCCCGTTCGCCGGACAGCAGCAGGTAGAGCGCGGCCATCCGGACGGACACTCCGTTCGTGACCTGTTCGAGCACCGTGGAGCGGCTCGAATCGGCGGCCGCCGAGGAGATCTCGACGCCCCTGTTCATGGGTCCGGGGTGCATGACGATGGTATCGGGACCCAGCCGGGCGAGCCGCTCGTCGTCGAGGCCCCAGATCCGCGCGTACTCCCGGCCGTTGGGGAAGAACCCGCTCGACATCCGCTCGAGCTGGATGCGCAGGAGCATCACGACGTCGGGGAGCCCGGTGTCGATCGCCTCGTCCAGATCGAAGCGGATGGTCGCGGGCCAGTCGCGCGTGTCGACCGGCACGAGGGTCGGCGGTGCGACCAGCGTCACCTCGGCGCCCAGCGCCGTCAGCAGCCAGACGTTCGAGCGCGCCACCCGCGAGTGCAGGACGTCGCCCACGATCGTGACCGCGACGCCGTCGAGGCTCTTGCCGCGGGACGCGGAGGCGCCGTGCAGGCGCCGGCGGATGGTGAACGCATCCAGGAGCGCCTGGGTCGGGTGCTCGTGGGTCCCGTCGCCGGCGTTGAGGATCGACGCGTCGATCCAGCCGCTCGCCGCCAGAACCGCGGGGGCTCCGGAGGCGCTGTGGCGGATGACCACGCCGTCGGCGCCCATCGCGGCGAGCGTCTGCGCGGTGTCCTTCAGGCTCTCGCCCTTGGAGACGCTGGAGCCCTTCGCGCTGAAGTTGATGACGTCGGCCGAGAGCCGCTTCGCCGCCGCCTCGAACGAGATCCGCGTGCGGGTGGAGTCCTCGAAGAAGAGATTGACCACGGTCTTCCCGCGCAGGGTCGGCAGCTTCTTGACCTCGCGGTTCTGCACGTCCGCCATGTCCTCGGCGATGTCGAGGAGTGCGATCGCGCTCGCGCGGTCGAGGTCCCGGGTCGAGAGCAGGTGCTTCACGGAGCCGTCTCCTCGCCGGTGGCCTGCGACTCGATCGCGACCAGGTCCTCACCGTCCGTCTCGACGAGCCGGACGTTGATCCGCTCGCTCAGGCTGCTCGGCAGGTTCTTGCCGACGAAGTCCGCCCGGATCGGGAGCTCGCGGTGTCCGCGGTCGACCAGCGCGGCCAGCCGCACGGCTCGCGGACGGCCGATGTCGCTGAGGGCGTCCAGGGCGGCGCGGATGGTGCGGCCCGAGAAGAGGACGTCGTCGACGAGGACCACGGTTCGGCCGTCGATGCTCGCGGGGACGGCGGTGCGCGCGGGGGTGCGGACCGGGTGCCGGGAGAGGTCGTCGCGGTACATCGTCACGTCGAGGGAGCCGGCGAAGACGGGGGGCCCGTCCGGCTCGATCCGCGCGATCGTCTCGGCGATGCGCCTCGCGAGGGCGACGCCGCGCGTCGGGATGCCGAGGACGACCAGCGACTCGGGGCCGCGGTTCGACTCGAGGATCTCGTGGGCGATGCGCGTGAGCGCTCGCGTGATGTCAGCGCCGTTGAGCACGATTCGTGCCGTCACACCGACCTCCTTCCCCGCCTCACAGGACGGCTGTTAAAGGAAAAGCCGTGACGAGTATAGGGGCCGTCGCGCGGCCCGCCGGACGGGCAGCCCGGGAACGACTTCGGCCCGCCCGATCACGGGGATCCGGCGGGCCGAGCAGGTCTCCGGGGCGGGTCAGGCCGTCGTGCGGGACTCCGCGACGGAGGCGAGGAGCCCGTTGATGAAGCCCGCCGAGTCGTCGGTCGACAGCGACGTGGCGGCCTCGACGGCCTCCGAGATGGCGACGCCGTCGGGCACCGCGTCGTTGTGCAGGATCTCCCACACCCCGATCCGGAGGATCGCGCGGTCGACCAGCGGCATGCGCGAGAGTGTCCAGCCCTGGGCGAGCCGGGCGATCAGCTCGTCGATCTCGTCGGCGTGGTCGATGACCCCGTCGACGATCTCGCGGGCGTAGAGCCACGAGGCCTCACGGGCCGGCTCGTTCGCCGCTCGCTCGGCCTCGGCGCGCAGCGACTGGGCGAAGCTGATCTGCCGGACGTCGGCGTTGTAGAGGATGTCGAGGGCGCGCTTGCGCGCCTTCGTGCGAGCACTCACGGGAGGCCCGGCTCAGCTGACGCGGCCGAGGTAGTCGCCCGTGCGGGTGTCGACCTTGACCTTCGTGCCCTGCTCGAGGAAGAGCGGGACCTGGATCTGGTAGCCGGTCTCGACCGTCGCGGGCTTGGTGCCGCCGGTCGAGCGGTCGCCCTGGAGGCCCGGCTCCGTGTACGTGATCTCGAGGACGACCGAGGCGGGGAGGTCGATGTAGAGCGGGTCGCCGTCGTGCAGGGCGAGGGTCACGTTCTGGTTCTCGAGCATGAAGTTCGCCGCGTCGCCGACGACCGCCTCGGGGACGGTGATCTGGTCGTAGTCGCTGGTGTCCATGAACACGAAGTCCGCGCCGTCGCGGTAGAGGTACTGGAAGTCGCGGCGGTCGACGTTGGCCGTGTCGATCTTGGCGCCCGCGTTGAAGGTCTTGTCGACGACCTTGCCCGTGAGGACGTTCTTCATCTTGGTGCGGACGAAGGCGCCGCCCTTGCCCGGCTTGACGTGCTGGAAGTCGATGACGTTCCAGAGCTGGCCGTCGATGCTGAGGACGGTGCCGTTCTTGATGTCGGTGGTAGAGGCCATGCGAAGGGGGATCCGTTTCGGTGGAAGTCTGCGCCGGCGAGCCCGGTACGCGGGCGCGGCGATATCGGCCGGTCCGGCTGACCCGTCGAGTGTAGTCGACGCGGCCCCGTCGGCAGAGGAGTCTGGACGCCGCATGCGAATCGCCCCAACGGCGCCGCCCGGGCTCAGCCGAGTCGGACCTACGATCCGATCTCCTGGTACGCCGCGAACAGCAGCGACGTCTCCGGCCCCTGCAGGATGCTCGGGCGGGCGATGTCGTCGAGGACCACGAAGCGGAGCATGCCCGCACGGGTCTTCTTGTCGCGCTGCATCGCGGCGAGGAGCGTCTCCCACCGTCCGAGCGGGTAGCTCGTCGGCAGGGTCAGCGACTCGAGGACCCGGCGCTGGCGGTCCACGACCGCGTCGCTGAGCGATCCGGTCAGGCGCGAGAGCTCGGCCGCGAACATCATCCCGACGGAGACGGCCGCGCCGTGGCGCCACTGGTAGCGCTCGGCGTGCTCGACCGCGTGCCCGAGGGTGTGCCCGTAGTTCAGGATCTCGCGCAGACCCTTCTCGGTGAAGTCCTCGCCGACGACCCGCGCCTTGATCCCGATCGACAGCTCGACCAGGCTGCGGAACTCCTCCGACGTCGGGTCGGTGGCCAGGTCGATGTCGGACTCGATGATGTCGAGGATGCGCGGCTCGGCGATCATCCCGTACTTCACGATCTCGCCGAAGCCGGCCAGGATCTCGTTGCGCGGGAGGCTGGTCAGCACGTCGAGGTCGGCGACGACCGCCCGCGGCGCGTGGAAGGCGCCGACGAGGTTCTTGCCCTCGGCCGTGTTGATGCCGGTCTTCCCCCCGACGGCCGCGTCGACCATCCCGAGCACGGTGGTCGGCACCTGCACCAGGTCGACCCCGCGGAGCCAGGTGGCGGCGACGAAGCCGGCCAGGTCGGTGATCGCGCCGCCGCCGAAGCCGACGACCGCGTCCGTGCGGGTGAAGTCCGACTGCCCCATCACCTGCCAGCAGAAGGCCGCCACCTCCACGCGCTTCGCGGCCTCGGCGTCCGGGACCTCGGCGAGCAGCACCTCGTAGCGCTCGAGCAGGCTCTCGCGGATCTCGGCGGCGAGGACCGCGAGGGTCGGCGGGTGCACGATGAGCACCTTCGCGGCCCGGGGGCCGATCGCGTCAGCGAGGCCGTCGAGGAGTCCGCGCCCGACGTGGATGTCGTAGCCGTTCTCTCCGGCGACGGGGATGGCGGTGGTGCCGTCGTTCATGACTGTCTTCCGCTCGGGCGGCTCGTGGCCGCCGGGTCCGATGGTACAGGGGTGGCGGAGGGGCGCTGCGCGCGCACCCACTCCGCGATCTCGGCGGCGATCAGGGTGATCGGCCGCCGGGAGGTGTCGACCACGGTGTCCGCGAGGGACTCGTAGACCGGGCGCCGCTCGTCGAAGATGCGGACCCAGTCGCCGACCCCGCCGCGCACCAGCGGGCGGGAGCCGGAGCCGAGCCGGTCGCGGACGGCCTCGGCCGTGGTGGTGAGGAGCACGACGGGCACGTCCGCGAGGTCGGCGCGCGTCGCGGGATCGAGCACCGCTCCCCCGCCGAGGCTCAGCACCACGTCGCGACGGACGGCGCGCTCGACGACACGGCGCTCCTCCCGGCGGAAGGCCGGCTCGCCGTGGGCGTCGAAGTAGGGGGCGATCGGGCCGTGGGTGCGCACGAACTCCGCGTCGGAGTCGACGAACCCGGCGCTCAGCGCCTTCGCGACCCGCTTGCCGATCGTCGTCTTGCCGGCGCCCATCGGGCCGATCAGGACGAGGCGGGCGCGGGCCGCGCCGGTATCGTGACCCGCCATCAGCGGGCCGCCGAGGACGCGGCCATCAGGCGAGCCCGAGACCCGGGTCGCTCGCGGCGGCCGTGCGGAGCTCGTCGGGGATGGCGGCGAGGTAGCCCTGCAGGTTGCGGCGGGTCTCGGTGACGCTGTCGCCGCCGAACTTCTCGAGCACGGCGTTCGCGAGCACCAGGGCGACCATCGCCTCCGCGACGACACCGGACGCCGGCACCGCGCAGACGTCGGAGCGCTGGTGGTGAGCGCCGGCCGCCTCGCCGGTGGCGACGTCGACGGTGCGCAGCGCGTGCGGCACGGTCGCGATCGGCTTCATGCCGGCGCGGACCCGCAGCACGGTCCCCGTGCTCATCCCGCCCTCGGTGCCGCCGGCCCGGTCGCTGGACCGGGAGATTCCGGCGGCGGACTGGAAGAGCTCGTCGTGCGCCTCCGAGCCGCGGCGGGTGGTGGTGAGGAAGCCGTCGCCGACCTCGACGCCCTTGATCGCCTGGATCCCCATCAGGGCCGCCGCGAGCTGGGAGTCGAGACGACGGTCCCAGTGCACGTAGGACCCGAGTCCGGGCGGGAGACCGTAGGCGAGGACCTCGACCACGCCGCCGAGGGTGTCGCCGTCGTCGTGGGCGCGGTCCACCTCGGCGACCATGAGGGCGCTGGTCGCGGCATCGTGGCAGCGCAGCGGATCCGCGTCCAGGGCGGCGACGTCGGCCGGGCCGGGCAGCGGCGAGCCCTCGGGCACGCGGACCGGCCCGATGGCGAGGGTGTGGCTGACGAGCGAGACGCCGAGCTCGCCGAGGAAGCGGCGGGCGACGGCGCCGAGGGCGACGCGGGCCGCGGTCTCGCGGGCGGAGGCGCGCTCGAGCACGTTACGGGACTCGGGGAAGCCGTACTTCTGCATCCCGACGAGGTCGGCGTGGCCCGGGCGGGGCCGTGTGAGCGCGGCGCCGCGGCCCTTGGGCAGGCTCTCGGGGTCACGGGGCTCCGCCGACATGACGTCGACCCAGCGCGGCCACTCCGTGTTGCCGATGCGCAGGGCGATGGGGCTGCCCATCGTCGCTCCGTGCCGGACGCCGGAGGAGATCGTCAGCTCGTCCTGCTCGAAGTTCATCCGGGCTCCGCGGCCGTAGCCGAGCTTCCGGCGCGCCAGATCGGCGCGGATGTCGTCGAGGGAGACGGGGACGCCCGCCGGCAGTCCTTCGAGGACGGCGACGAGTTCGGGACCGTGGGATTCCCCGGCCGTGAGCCAACGGAGCATCCTCCGATTCTGGCACACGAGGTCAGTGCGCCGGACCCGCCGAGACGGCTCGGCGCATCGCCGCGAGCACCTCGTCCTCGCGATCGAGAGGCAGGACCGGGTCGCCGCCGACGAAGATCCGCACCTGCACGAGTGCCTGGTGGAGCAGCATCCCGAGCCCGGAGACGACCGGGGAGCCGCCCTGCTCCCAGCGCCGGGCGAGCGCGCTCGGCCACGGGGAGTACGCCACGTCGAACAGGGTCGAGCCCGCGACCGCCGCGTCGGGCACGTCGAGGCCGTCCGCCGCCCCGCCGGGGAGCGTCGAGATCACCAGTGGCGCTCCGGTGGACCAGTCGGCGAAGGAGCGGACCGAGAGCGGGACGCCGAGCGACTCCGCGAGCGGAGCGAGCTCGACGGCCCTCGACGCCGTCCGCAGGACGAGGTCGACCCGCGCCGCGCCGAGCTCGGCGGCGGCGGCCAGGGCGGAGGCGGCGGTCGCTCCCCCGCCGAGCACCTGGACGCGCTCCGCCGAGACGACGCCCGCCTCGGCGAGGGCGCGCACGATGCCCGCGACGTCGGTGTTGAACCCGCGGAGGCGGGGTGCCGGGCCGGAGCGGTCGACCAGCACGGTGTTGACCGCGCCGGTGACCCGGGCGACCGCGTCCTCCTCCGCCAGCAGCGGTCGCACCGCGTGCTTGAGCGGCATGGTCAGCGACAGTCCGTGCCAGGGCTCACCGGACACGACCTCGGAGAGGGTCGCCTCCGTCGTCTCGACGGCGCGGTAGCTCCAGTCGAGTCCGAGCACCCGGTAGGCGGCCGCGTGCAGCGCGGGCGACTTCGAGTGCGCGATCGGCGCGCCGAGGACCGCGAGGCGGTACCCGACGGCCGTCACTGGTACTCCGGGTGGTCCCGCATCCAGGCCTGCCACTGGTCGACGGCCGCGTTGTGCTCGGCGTCGGTGGTGGAGTAGACCGTCTCGCCCGTCTCGAGGTTCACCGTGACGAAGTACATCCAGGTGCCGTCCGCGGGGTGCATGACCGCGTCGATCGCCACGTCGCCCGGGTTCGAGATCGGCGCGGGCGGCAGGCCGTCGCGCTGGTAGGTGTTGTAGACGTTGCCGGCGTCGTTCCGCTCGGCGTCCGTGGTCGAGACGCGGTCGGTCGCGCCGGTGCCGTACGCCACGGTCGCGTCCGACTGCAGGCGCCACCCCTGGTCGAGGCGGTTCTGGAACACGCGCGCGACCTTGGGGAAGTCCTCGGCGACGCGGGCCTCGCGCTGCACGAGGGACGCGAACACCACGACGCGGTAGCGGTCGTCCGCCGGCACGCCGGCCTGGTCGAGCGACTGGTACATCCGGTCGACCAGCGTCTTCAGGATGTCGTGCGCCGGCGTCGACGGGTCGATGTCGTAGGTCGCGGGGAACAGGAACCCCTCGAGGCTCGTCGCCCCGGCCGGGAGCCCGAACGAGCCCCAGTCGGCGGCGGCCGCCTCGAGGTCCGTCAGCGCGACCCCGGTGCCGTCCGCGATGAGCGGCAGCGCCTCCTTGAGCGCCGTCCCCTCGGGGATGACGAAGGTGTTCGCGAGGCGCGTCGACTCGGAGTCGAGCAGCGCCGACAGTGCGGCCTTGGCGCTCATCTCGGCCTTGAGCGAGTACGCGCCGGGCTGGAAGACGGGCTCCGGACTCTGGGCGAGGAGCAGGTCGTAGAAGGGGTCGTACGACTTGATGACCCCGTCCGAGACGAGGTTGTTGGCGATGTCGCTGCCGCCGTCGCCCTGGTGGATCGTGAACAGCACCTCGCTCGAGCCGGTGCCGGTGAAGTCGGTCGGCTCGGGCTCGTCGAACAGGCCGCGCACGGGCTCAAGGAAGATCGTCACGGCGATGGCGACGAGCGCTGCGAAGACGCCGAAGGCCAGAAGCCCGCCGATGAGCCCGCGGCGGCTGCGGCGCTTCTTCGCGCCGCCCGTCGCGGGAGCCGCGCGGCGCCGCTTCGGGCGCGCGTCCGGGTCGAACGCGGCCGCGTCGTCGCGGCCGCGGGGCTCGGGCACGTCGGGCCCGGTGAAGAGGCGGCCCAGCGGATCGTGCGCCTCAGTCGGCGCGGGCTGCTGCTCCGGAGTCGGGTCGGGCGGAGTCGGCTGCGCCTGCTCGGCGGCGCGGGCGTCGCGGCGGCTCGGGGGGACGTCGGTCACGGGGAGGTCCTTCGTTCGGTTCGAGCAGGACTCCGGCCGGGGTGCCGGCCGAGCGCTCGGAATCGATGGCGTGCTGCAGGATCACCACGGCGGCGACCTGGTCGATCACGGCTCGGGAGCCGCGGGTGGTGCGTCCGGAGCGGTGCAGGGCGCTCTGAGCGGTGACCGTCGACAGCCGCTCGTCGACGAGCCGCACCGGAGCGGTGGGCACCGCCTCGGCGAGCAGTCGAGCGAATCCGCGCGCGTCCTCCGTCGAGGCCGTCTCGGCCCCCGACAGCGACAACGGCAGTCCGACGATGATCGCCTGGGCATCGTACTCGGCGGCGAGGTGCGCGATCCGGGAGACGTCCGAGGATCCGCCGTCAGTGCCCGCCCGCGCGACCGTCTCGACGGGCACCGCGAGCAGGCCGTCGGCGTCGCAGCGGGCGACCCCGATGCGGGCGCGGCCCACATCGATGCCGAGCCGGACGCCGAACCGGCCCATTCAGCTGGTCGCTTCCTGCACCACGGCCTCGAGCGCCGCGCCGATGGCGGAGACGTCGGAGCCGCCGCCCTGGGCGAGGTCGTCCTTGCCGCCTCCGCCGCCCCCGAGGATCCCGGCGGCGCGCCTGGCGAGCGCACCCGCGCGGCGGCCCTGGTCGCGGGCGGCCTGGTTGGTGGCGACGATCACCGCGGGCTTGCCCGAGACGTCGGCGGCCAGCGCGACGACGGCCGGCTCCTGGCCGAGCCGCTCACGGACGGAGGTCACGAGGGAGCGCAGCTCGTCGGTCGATCCCGCGGTGCCGATGCTCTCGGCGACGACGGTCGTACCGCCCACCGTGCGACGGGTCGCGGCGAGGGCGGGCACCCGGTCGGCGAGGGCCTTGGCCTCGAACGCGGCGATCCGCTTCTCGGCGGCCTTGAGGCTCGCGACGAGCTCGCCGATCCGCTCGGGGAGCTGCTCGCGCGGGGTCTTCAGCGAGGACGAGATCGTGCTGACGAGGGCGCGCTCGGCGGCGAGCTCCTGGAAGGCCTCGCGGCCCACCAGCGACTCGACTCGGCGGTTGGTCGATCCGACCGAGGACTCGCTGACCAGGCTGATCACGCCGACCTCGGACGAGCGCCCGACATGGGTGCCCGCGCAGAGCTCGCGCGACCAGGGCCCGCCGATGTCGACCACGCGGACGACGTCGCCGTACTTCTCGCCGAAGAGGGCCATCGCGCCGAGCGCCTTCGCCTCGTCGATCGGGAGCTCGCGCGTGACGACCTCGAGGTTGTCCCGGATCGCCGTGTTGGCGATCTCCTCGATCTCGCTGCGGGTCTCGAGCGAGAGGGCCTGGTTCCACGAGAAGTCCAGGCGCAGGTAGCCCGCCTTGTTGTAGGAGCCGGACTGGTGCGCCTGCGGGCCGAGCACCTGGCGCAGCGCGGCGTGGATGAGATGGGTGCCCGAGTGCGCCTGCGTGGCGCCCCGGCGCCAGTCGCGGTCGACGACGGAGGTGGCGGCGTCGCCCACTCCGACCTCGCCGCTGGCGACCTGGACCTTGTGGCTGATGAGACCCTTGACGGGCTTCTGCACGTCGAGGACCTCGAGATCGAAGCCGGAGCCGACGATGCGGCCGGCGTCGGCCTCCTGGCCGCCCGACTCCGCGTAGAGGCTGGTCGCCTCGAGGATCACCTCGGCGATGTCGCCCGCGACCGCCTTCGTGACGGAGTGCCCGCCGACGATGAGGCCGAGGATGCGCGTCTCGGTGTCGAGCACGTCGTAGCCGGTGAACAGCGTCTCGCCGTGGGCGCGGAAGTCGGCGTAGACCGAGAGATCGGCCAGCGCCGACTTCTTCGACTTCGCGTCGGCCTTCGCACGCGTGCGCTGCGCGGTCATGAGGGAGTCGAACGCCTCGCGGTCGACCGTCAGACCCGACTCCTCGGCGATCTCGAGGGTGAGGTCGATCGGGAACCCGAAGGTGTCGTGCAGGAGGAACGCGGTGTCGCCCGGCAGCGTCGGCGACTCGGCCTTCTTCGTCTTCAGGACCGCGAGGTCGAGGATCTCGGTGCCGGCCGCGAGGGTGCGCAGGAACGCCTCCTCCTCGCCGTAGGCGCTGGTCGAGAGGCGCTCGAACTCCGTGGACACCTCGGGGTAGGCCGACGCCATCGCGTCGCGCGAGGCGGCGAAGAGCTCGGGGAACGTCGCGGTGTCCACTCCGAGCAGGCGCATTGCGCGCACCGTGCGGCGCATCAGGCGGCGGAGGATGTAGCCGCGCCCCTCGTTGGACGGCGTCACGCCGTCCGACAGCAGCATCAGCGAGGAGCGCACGTGGTCGGCGATGACGCGCATGCGGACGTCGTCCTCGTGGACGGCTCCGTAGCGGCGGCCCGAGAGCTCGGCGGCGCGATCGAGGACCGGACGGACCTGGTCGATCTCGTACATGTTCTCGACGCCCTGCTTGAGGAAGGCGACGCGCTCGAGGCCCATGCCGGTGTCGATGTTCTTGCGCGGCAGCTCGCCGAGGATGTCGAAGTCGACCTTGCTCGTGCCCTCGCCGCGGAGGTACTGCATGAAGACGAGGTTCCAGATCTCGACGTAGCGGTCGTCGTCCGTCGCCGGGCCGCCGTCGATCCCGTAGGCGGGTCCACGGTCGAAGAAGATCTCGGAGCAGGGGCCCGCGGGGCCGGGCTGGCCGGTCGACCAGTAGTTGGTGTCCTTGTCCAGGCGCTGGATGCGCTCGTCCGGCAGTCCCGCGATCGTCTTCCAGAGCGCGATCGCCTCGTCGTCGTCCTTGTAGACGGTGACCCAGAGGTCCTTCTCGTCGAAGCCCAGTCCCCCGTCGCTCTCGGCGCCGGTGAGCAGCTCCCAGGCGTAGCCGATCGCCCCCTCCTTGAAGTAGTCGCCGAAGGAGAAGTTGCCGTTCATCTGGAAGAAGGTGCCGTGACGAGGCGTCTTGCCGACCTCCTCGATGTCGTTGGTGCGGATGCACTTCTGCACGCTGGTGGCACGCGGGTAGGGCGCGGGGACCACTCCGGTGAGGTAGGGCACGAACGGCACCATGCCGGCGACGGTGAAGAGGAGGCTCGGGTCCTCGCTCACGAGGGAGGCGGAGGGGACCACGGTGTGGCCGCGGCTCCCGAAGAAGTCGAGCCAGCGGTTGCGGATGTCTGCGGTCTGCATGGGTTCCGTTACGGTTCGGTCGGTGACGACGCGGATGTCGGGCGGCGGGGCGTCAGCCCTCGCCGATGGCGGCCTTCAGTTCGGCCTCGCGCTGGTGGTAGCCCTCGGAGACGGCCTCGCCGAGCTCCTTCGCGGTGCGGTTGATGTCGGCGAAGAGCCGGGCGCCCGCCTCGGTGCGCGAGACCTGGTGGGCGACCGCGAATCCGAGGCCGATCCCGATGACGATCAGGAGGATGTTCTTCACGGGGTGTCCTTCCACAGCGGCGGGGCGGGCGCGACGGCGCGACGACCCGTTCGATTCTAGGGCGCGGGCGCGGCGCTACTTCGAGCGCGGGCGCTTCGTGCGCTTCGCGGCGGAGCGGCCGACCGCGGCTCCGGCCTTGTCGGCCGTCCGTCCGGCGACGAGCACGGCGCGGACTCCGGCGGTGAAGCCGGCGAGCTTGATGAGCGGACCGCCGACGGTCGCGGCCGTGAGGGCGACGAGCGCGTTGACGTTGCCGGTGACCTCGGCGACGTCCTTGGTGATCGTGTCCACCCGCGCGAGCTGGTGGTTGGCCTCGCGGAGGGTGGAGGCCGACTCGTCGAGGATCGGCGTCAGTCCGTCGCTGGCCTGCTTGATGGCCTCGCTCGTGCTGTCGAAGACGCGTCCGAGCTTCCAGAGCGGGACGGCGGTGATCGCCACCAGGATCGCGAACACCCCCGCGGCGATGAGCCCTGCGATGTCTCCACCGGTCACGGTGACCTCCGTTCGATGCCGCCCAGCGCGGCACTCCAGCCTACCGACGGGCCGCGAGAGGGTCGGACGCGGGGACGGGCGCTCGGCTCGGGCGCGACGGCCGGATCGGGCGCAGCGCGGGACTCTCGGAGCGCGGCGGGCACTCCGGATCGCGACCCCGGGAACGGGAAAGGCCCCGGTGCGGACACCGGGGCCTTTCTCTGCGGGGCTGGACTCAGCGGGCCGCGTAGTACTCGACGACGAGCTGCACTTCGCAGGTCACGGGGACCTCGGCGCGCTTCGGGCGGCGCAGGAGCGTCGCCTGCAGCTTGTCGATCTCGACCTCGAGGTAGCCCGGGGTCTTGGGGAGGACGTCGACGTGTCCACCGGCGGCGGCGACCTGGAAGGGCTCGGTGCCCTCGGAGCGGGTCTTGACGTGGATGACCTGGCCCGGCTTCACGCGGAAGGAGGGGCGGTCGACCGTCTTGCCGTCCACCATGATGTGGCGGTGGGTGACGAACTGGCGGGCCTGCGCGGTGGTACGGGCGAAGCCCGAGCGCAGGACGAGGGCGTCGAGGCGCATCTCGAGGAGCTCGACCAGGTTCTCACCGGTCAGGCCCTGGGTGCGGCGCGCCTCCTGGAAGGCGATGCGGAGCTGCTTCTCGCGGATGCCGTACTGGGCGCGCAGACGCTGCTTCTCACGCAGGCGGACCGCGTAGTCGGAGTCGGCCTTGCGCTTCGAGCGGCCGTGCTCGCCGGGAGCGTAGGGACGCTTCTCGAGGTAGCGGGCGGCCTTCGGGGTTAGGGGGATGCCGAGGGCGCGCGAGAGGCGCGTCTTCGAGCGGGTACGGGACGTGGTCGACACAGTGGTCCTTCCAAGGTCTGAGAGGTTCGGTCGCAGCTCTCGACCGCCGGCTCCGGGAGGAGGGCGGACGCCGCGGTCGTGTCCTCCGCGGGTGCGGGGGAAGGGTGACCGCAGTGGCGGGCTGCGCGATTCAGAGGGATGCGCTGCTCCGCTCGGCTACAGAGCGGTGGGCAACCTCGCAAGACTATCAGGCCACGGCCTCCCGTGCGGGTCGAGCGAGTTCGCGGTCGGCGCGGTCAGCCCCGGTCGCCGCGGATGATGCGCAGGAGCTTCGCCAGTCGTGCGGAGACGTCGCGCTCGTTGCCGTGCTCGGTGGGCCGGTAGTACCGCGCGCCCTGGAGCGGGTCCGGGAGGTACTGCTGCTCGAGGACGCCGAGGTCGGCGTCGTGCGGGTACCGGTAGCCCTTCCCGTGGCCGAGCTTCTTGGCGCCGGGGTAGTGCGCGTCGCGCAGGTGCGCCGGCACCCGACCCGCGCGGCCCGCGCGCACGTCCGCGATGGCCGCGTCGATGGCGGAGTAGGACGCGTTCGACTTCGGGGCGGTCGCCAGGTGCACGACCGCCTGGGCGAGCGGGATGCGCCCCTCCGGCATGCCGATGAACTGCACGGCGTCGGCCGCGGCGATCGCGACGACGAGCGCCTGCGGGTCGGCCATGCCGATGTCCTCGGACGCGGAGACGATGATGCGGCGGGCGATGAACCGCGGATCCTCCCCCGCCTCGATCATCCGGGCCAGGTAGTGCAGCGCCGCGTCGACGTCCGAGCCCCGGATGGACTTGATGAAGGCGCTGATGACGTCGTAGTGCTCGTCGCCGTTGCGGTCGTAGCGCAGCAGGGCGCGGTCGACGGCGCGCGCGACGACCTCGGTCGTGATCACGGGGAGCGCGGGCTCCTCGGCGGCGGCCTCGACGGGAGCGCCCTCGTCGTCCTCGTCCTCCTCGTCCGGGTCCTCCGCGGCGGCGGCGCGGGTGACCCGGTCGGCCTCGCGGGCCTCCGAGCGGGCGGAGGTGGCGGCGGCCTCGAGCGCGGTCAGCGCCCGCCGGGCGTCTCCGGAGGCGAGCCGCACGATGCTCGCCCGGGCCTCCTCCTCCAGCGTCACTGAGTCGCGCAGACCCCGCTCGTCGTGCAGGGCGCGGTCGACCAGGACGCCCAGGTCGTCGTCGCTGAGCGGCTCGAGGGTCAGCAGGAGCGAGCGCGAGAGCAGCGGCGCGATCACCGAGAACGAGGGGTTCTCGGTCGTGGCTGCGATGAGGATGACCCACCCGTTCTCGACCCCGGGCAGCAGTGCGTCCTGCTGCGCCTTGGTGAAGCGGTGGATCTCGTCGAGGAAGAGCACGGTGGACGTGCCGTAGAGGTCGCGGGTGGAGAGTGCCTCCTCCATCACCTGCCGCACGTCCTTCACGCCCGCCGTGACGGCGGAGAGCTCGACGAAGCGGCGGCCGCTGGAGTGGGCCACCGCCTGCGCGAGCGTGGTCTTGCCCGTGCCGGGAGGGCCCCAGAGGATCACGGACACCGCTCCCCGCTCCCCCGTCGTGTCGGCGGCGAGGGCGACCAGGGGCGAGCCGGGCGTCAGGAGGTGGCGCTGGCCGGCGACCTCCTCGAGGCTGCGCGGCCGCATCCGCACGGCGAGCGGAGTCGCCCCGGAGCGGAGTCCGGCCTGCTGCATGGTCATGCCCCCAGCGTAACGACGGCCTCCGACAGAGCCCCGGCCCGACTGCCCGGCGCGACGGAGCGGCGTTTGTCGCGCCTCCGGCGGTTCTCGTAGGCTCGACGCGGCCTGCGTGCGCGGGCCGCCGCGCCGAAGCCGCGCGGACGAGGACGTCGGAGGAACACGTGGCCCAGGGCAAGTCGAACGACCGCGAGGCGCGCACCCGGCTCCGGGCCTACCAGGCCCGTCAGAGCCTCCACCGCTCGAGGCAGAAGCGGCGCGTGCGCGACAACGTGATCGCGGCGATCGCCGCCGTCGTCGTGATCGGGCTCGCGGTCGTCGCCCAGATCCTCTACTTCTCCGGCGGCCCCGGCACCCCGGTCGCCGAGCCGACCTCCTCCTCCTCCGCGACCCCGACGCCCGAGGCGACGGGGGCGAACACCGGCGACGTCCCCTCCTCCGACATCGCCGAGGGCCGCGACTGGACGGGCACGCTCACGATCGGCGAGGACCCGCTGGGCATCACGCTCGCCGGCGCCGCTGCCCCGCAGGCGGTGTCCTCCTTCATCTCGCTGACGCAGTCCGGCTTCTACGACGGCGTCTCCTGCCACCGCCTCACCACGGAGGGCCTCTACGTCCTCCAGTGCGGCGACCCGGACGGCGACGGCACCGGCGGCCCCGGCTACAGCTACGGTCCCGTCGAGAACGCGCCCGAGGACGGCGTCTACCCGGCCGGGACCATCGCGATGGCCCGCCAGGGCGGCAACGGCTACAGCCAGGGAAGCCAGTTCTTCGTCGTCTATCAGGACACGACCCTGCCCGCCGACGCGGCCGGCGGGTACACCGTGCTCGGGCAGGTCACCTCGGGACTCGACGCCCTCGTCAGCGACGTCGTGTCGAAGGGCACGGCCGACGGATCGGGTGACGGCGCCCCCGCCGAGCCCGTGACCATCACCTCCGTCTCCGTCCAGTAGCCGCACCCGCGGCGTCGTCACGGTCCGCCCGCGCGGGGAGTGCAATAGGCTTGTCGTCACTGCCCGTTCGCGGCCGAGCGCGGTCTTCGGCCCTCCGGCCGTCGAGCCCCACCGGCCGACGACGCGACGGGCACCGAGAAGCACGACATCGAACAGCAAGGTGAGGCTCCGAGCGATGAGTGACCAGCAGCCGTGGGGACGGGTCGGCGACGACGGGACGGTCTACGTCCGCGTCGGCGACGGGGAGCGAGAGGTCGGCCAGTACCCCGATGCGACTCCCGAGGAGGCGCTCGCCTACTACGAGCGCAAGTACACGGAGCTCGCCGGGCAGGTCTCCCTGCTCGAGCAGCGCGCCAAGCGGGGCGCGCCCGCCGGAGACGTCGCCCGCACGGTGCAGTCGCTGTCCGCGGCCATCGCGCAGGCGAACGCCGTCGGCGACCTCGAGTCGCTGCAGACCCGGGTCGACGCGCTGAGCGGCTCCGTCGAGGATCTGACCGAGCAGCAGGCGGCCGAGTCGAAGGCCGCGCTGTCCGAGGCCCTCGCCCACCGCGAGGCCATCGTCGCCGAGGCCGAGGCCCTGGCGGCGGTCGACCCGGCGAAGACGCAGTGGAAGCAGGCCAGCGCCGCGATCGACGACCTCTTCGCCCGCTGGCAGAACCACCAGCAGCAGGGCCCGCGCCTTCCCAAGAACGACGCGAACGAGCTGTGGCGCCGGTTCCGCGGAGCGCGCACCACGATCGAGCAGAACCGCAAGGCGTTCTTCGCTGACCTCGACTCCGCGCACCGCGAGGCCAAGCAGGCCAAGCAGGCGCTCATCGACCAGGCCGAGGCGCTGGTGCCGCAGGGCGCCGATGCCATCCCGGACTACCGCGCGCTCCTGGAGCGCTGGCGGGTCGCCGGCCGCGCAGGCAAGCGGTTCGACGACGCGCTCTGGGCGCGCTTCAAGGCCGCCGGCGACGCGATCTATGGCGCCAAGGCCGAGATCGTCGCGCAGGAGAGCGTCGAGTACACCGAGAACCTCGACCTCAAGCTCGCCCTCCTCGAGGAGGCGGAGCCGCTCCTGCAGGAGCAGGACCGCGAGAAGGCCAAGCGGGTGCTGCTCTCGATCCAGGAGCGCTGGGACGCCGTCGGCCGCGTGCCGCGCGAGCAGGTGCGCACCGTCGAGGACCGCCTCCGCAAGGTCGAGGCGCACGTCCGCAAGCTCGACGAGGAGCACTGGAACCGCAGCAACCCGGAGCGCAAGGCCCGCTCCGAGGGTCTCGCCTCGCAGCTGACCGCCGCGATCCAGAAGCTCCAGGACGAGCTCGACAAGGCGAAGGCGCGCGGCGACCGCGACGCGATCGCCCAGGCTCAGGAGGCGCTCGACGCCCGCAAGGTCTGGCTCGACGCGATCGGCTAGACCCGCGCCGGCGGATCCCTCCACAGATCCGCTCGCAACCCTCCGGAGGGGAGGCGCATCGGCCAGCATGGCCGGATGCGCCTCCCCTCCGTGCTCCTCCCCGGGCACCTTCCTCTCGCGGAGCTGTGCGCCGCCCGCCTCGACGGCGAGCTGGTCGCGCTCGACGAGGGCTTCCTCGTCGCGGATCTGCCCCTGGGGGCGTCCGAGCGGGCCGCCTCCCTGCGCTCGCTGCTCCCCCGCGGCGCCGTCGCCGATCGTCTCTCCGCCGCGTGGGTGCACGGAGCGACGCACGGCCCACCGCCGGTGCACAGCGCCTCGATCGACCGGCGGAAGCGCCGGCAGGCGCCGTCGAACCCCCGCCTGCGCTGCCACGAGGTCCTGCTCGACGAGGACGACGTCGTCCTCCTCGGCGGCGCGCCGGTCACGTCGCCTGCTCGCACGCTGATCGACCTCGCCCGGACGGAGGACGCGGGCGCGATCCTCCGGGCGCTCTCTCGGAGCACCCGGACCGGCCTCGACGCCGTCCTCGCGAGGCTGGAGGAGGGCAGCGCCGTCGCCGCACGGAGGATCGTCGGACGACGGCTGCGGGCGGCGCTCGGCGAGGCGCCGCCCGTGGATCAGCCCGCGTTCACCCGGTAGACGTCGTAGACGGCGTCGATCCGGCGCACGGCGTTCAGCACGCGGTCCAGGTGGGTGGTGTCGCCCATCTCGAAGACGAACCGGCTGATCGCCAGCCGGTCGCTCGAGGTGGAGACCGTCGCCGAGAGGATGTTGACGTGGTGCTCCGAGAGCACGCGCGTCACGTCGCTCAGCAGGCCCGAGCGGTCCAGCGCCTCGACCTGGATCTGCACGAGGAAGATGCTCTTGGAGGACGGCGCCCACTCGACGTCGACGATCCGCTCCGGCTCCTTCAGCAGCTCCTGCACGTTGTGGCAGTTCGCCTGGTGCACGGAGACGCCGGCTCCCCGCGTCACGAATCCGACGATCTGATCGCCCGGAACCGGGGTGCAGCACTTCGCGAGCTTCACCAGGATGTCCGGCGCGCCCTTCACGAGGACACCCGACTCGCTGCTCCGGCTCCGCGGCCGGGGCGAGCGCGGGAGGGTGACCTCGTTCTCGTCCGACTCCGGATCGCCCTGGATGGAGGAGACGACCTTCTCGAGCACCGACTGGGTCGAGACGTGGCCCTCGCCGACGGCCGCGTAGAGCGCCTCGACGTCGTTGTAGCGCAGCTGGCTGGCCACCTCGGTGAAGGTGTCCTGGCTCATCAGCTTCTGCAGCGGCAGGTTCTGCTTCCGCATCGCCCGGGCGATGGAGTCCTTGCCCTGCTCGATCGCCTCGTCGCGCCGCTCCTTGGTGAACCACTGCCGGATCTTGTTGCGGGCCCGGGGGCTCTGCACGAAGTGGAGCCAGTCCTGGCTCGGTCCCGAGTCAGGGTTCTTCGAGGTGAAGACCTCGACCACGTCGCCCGTCGTCAGAGCCGACTCCAGCGGCACGAGGCGCCCGTTGACCTTGGCGCCCATCGTCCGGTGCCCGACCTCGGTGTGCACCGCGTAGGCGAAGTCGACGGGGGTCGCACCGGTCGGCAGGCCGATCACGCGTCCCTTCGGGGTGAAGACGTAGACCTCCTTGGCGCCGATCTCGAAGCGGAGGGAGTCGAGGAACTCGTTCGGGTCGGTGGTCTCCGACTGCCAGTCCGAGAGGTGCGCGAGCCAGGCGAGGTCGGTGTCGTTCGATCCGGAGGTGGGCACCTTGCCGGTGGCCATCTGCTCCTTGTACTTCCAGTGCGCCGCGATGCCGAACTCCGCGTGCTGGTGCATCTCGTTGGTGCGGATCTGGATCTCGACCGCGCGGCCCTTCGGCCCGACGACCGTCGTGTGCAGCGACTGGTAGAGGTTGAACTTCGGAGTGGCGATGTAGTCCTTGAACCGGCCCGGCATCGGCGTCCATCGGGCGTGGATCGAGCCGAGCACGGCGTAGCAGTCGCGCACCGAGTTCACGAGGACGCGGATGCCGACCAGGTCGTAGATCTCGTCGAACTCGCGACCGCGGACGACCATCTTCTGGTAGATCGAGTAGTACTGCTTCGGCCGGCCGACGACGCGACCGCGGATCCGCCCGGCCCGCAGGTCCTCGCTGATCAGGTCGATGACGTTCTGCACGAACTCCTCGCGCTGCGGCGTCCGCCGCTTCACCAGGCTCTCGATCTCGTTGTAGATCTTGGGGTAGAGCACCGCGAAGGACAGGTCCTCGAGCTCCCACTTGATGGCCTGGATGCCGAGGCGGTGCGCCAGCGGCGCGTAGATCTCGAGGGTCTCGGTGGCCTTGCGGGCCGCGGACTCGGCGGGGACGAAGCCCCAGGTCCGCGCGTTGTGAAGGCGGTCGGCGAGCTTGATGATCAGGACGCGGATGTCCTTCGACATCGCCACGATCATCTTGCGGACGGTCTCGGCCTGCGCGCTGTCGCCGTACTTGACCTTGTCGAGCTTGGTGACGCCGTCGACGAGCATCGCGACCTCGTCGCCGAAGTCCGCGCGGAGCTCGTCGAGCTGGTAGTCGGTGTCCTCGACGGTGTCGTGCAGCAGCGCGGCGGCGATCGTCTTCGAGCCGATGCCGAGGTCGGCGAGGATCTGCGCGACGGCCAGCGGATGCGTGATGTAGGGCTCGCCGCTGCGGCGCTTCTGGTTCGCGTGCGCCCGCTCCGCGACCGAGTACGCGCGCTCGATGAGCGCGATGTCGCTCTTGGGGTGGTGCATCCGGACGGTGCGGACGAGGGTGTCGACAGCACCGGAGGGCTGCGCGCGCGAGAAGATCCGCGGGACCAGTCTGCGCAGGGCAGCGGTCGAGGACGTCGTCGTCGTTTCCGTCACGCGAGGATCTCCATCGCCCCATTATCGCCCGTGCGGACGGCGCCGATGACCGTTCCGCCCGGGGCGGACGGCGCCGGCGTCAGCCGATGCGTCCGGGGCGCCCCTCGCCGTCGACCACGTCGCCGCCCGCCGCGGCCCAGGCGGTCATGCCGGCGTCGACGTTGGCGACCTCGTATCCGGCGCCCTCGAGGGCCTGCGTCACCATCGCGGAGCGGACTCCGGAGTGGCAGACCACCAGGATCGCCGTGTCGGCCGGGAGCTCGTCCTGCCGGGCGCCGATCTCCCCCATCGGGATGTGGTGGGCGGCCGGAGCATGCCCCGCCGCCCACTCGTGCGGCTCCCGGACGTCGAGCAGCCAGACCTCGTCGCGCTCGACGAGTCCGACGGCGTCGGCCGCCGTGACCTGGGCGTAGTCGGCCACGGCTCAGCCCTGCACGGCCGGCGCGGCCGGAGCGGTCGCCTTCGCCCGGGCCGACTCCACGCGCTTGTCGTGCTTGGAGATCTCGGGCTCCCGGCTGCGCAGCTGGGCGTACAGCGGCGCCGCGACGAAGATCGTCGAGTACGTGCCGACGATGATGCCGATCAGCAGGGCGAGGGAGATGTCGCGGAGAGTGCCCGCGCCGAGGACGAACGCGCCGATCACGAGGATCGCGGCCACCGGGAGGGCGGCGACGATCGAGGTGTTGATGGAGCGCACGAGAGTCTGGTTCTCGGCCAGGTTCACCGTCTCGGAGAAGGTGCGGGTCGTGCTGCCGAGCGCCTCCACGGTGTTCTCGCGGATCTTGTCGAAGACCACGACCGTGTCGTAGAGCGAGTAGCCGAGGATCGTCAGCAGTCCGATCACCGCCGCCGGCGACACCTCGGTGCCGGTGATGCCGTAGACGCCCGCCACGATCACGAGGTCGTGCAGGAGCGCGACGATCGCCGCGAGCGACATCTTCCAGGTGCGGAAGTACGCCCACATGGCCAGGGCCGCGAGGACCACGAAGATCACCAGGCCGCGCAGGGCCTGCTGAGTCACGTCGTTGCCCCACGCCGCTCCGATGAAGGAGGAGGCGACCTGGTCGGTGGGCACGTCGTACGCCTCCGACAGGGCGTTCCGCACCGCGGTCGACTCGTCTGTCGAGAGCTGGCCGGTCTGCACGCGGATGGAGTCGTCGCCGACGATGGACACTCGCGGCACGGTCTCGGGAGCGACCGAGGTCACCGCATCCGTCGCCGTCGCCTGCTCGAGGCTCGACGGCGAGGACACCGTGAACTGCGAGCCGCCGGTGAACTCGATTCCGAAGTTGAAGCCGCCGCGGGCGACCGTCCCGAGCAGCGTGATCAGGATCAGGGCGAGCGAGACGAGGTACCACGTGCGGCGCCGGCCGACGAAGTCGATCGATCGCGCACCGGTGTAGAGGTCGTTTCCGAACTGCGAGAAGCTGGCCATCACGCGTCCTTCCCGTTCGAGTCGTTGGAGTCGCGCAGGCCGGCCGCCTCGGCGGCCTTCCGCTCGGCGATGGTCTGGCGCTTGGCCGCCTCACGGGACGCGGAGGCGCGCTTGCCGGCGACCACCTGGTCCTGCGGACGGAAGGCGGCTCGGCCGCGGTAGACGGCCCCGAGCGCCCGGGGATCCAGGCCCGAGGCCTTGTGCCCCTCGGCGAAGAACGGTCTCGTGGCCATCAGCTGCAGGATCGGGTGGGTGAACAGCGCCACCACGATCAGGTCGATGATCGTCGTGATCCCGAGGGTGAGCGCGAAGCCGCGGACACTGCCGACGGCGAGGAGGAAGAGGACCACCGCGGCGAGCAGGTTCACCATGTCGGACGCGAAGATCGTGCGCAGCGCGCGCCGCCAGCCGGACTCGACGGCGGACTCGAGGCCGCGTCCGTCGCGGAGCTCGTCGCGGATGCGCTCGAAGTACACGATGAACGAGTCGGCCGTGATGCCGATCGCGACGATGAGACCCGCGACTCCTGCGAGCGAGAGGCGCAGTCCCTCCCGCCAGGACAGCAACGTGACGACGAGGTAGGTGACGATCGCCGCGACGAGCAGCGAGGCGATCGTGACGGCTCCGAGCACGCGGTACTGCGCGATGGAGTAGACGATGACGAGGATCAGGCCGATGAGGCCGGCGAGCAGGCCGCTGGCGAGCTGGGCGGAGCCGAGCGTCGCCGAGATGCTGTCCGAGCTCTGGACCTGGAAGCCGATCGGCAGCGCGCCGTACTTGAGCTGGTCGGCGAGCGTCTTCGACGACTCCTGGGTGAAGGAGCCCGAGATCTGCGCGTTGCCGTCGGTGATGGCGGCGTTCGTCGACGGGGCCGAGATGACCCGGCCGTCGAGGACGATCGCGAACTGGTTCTGCGCACCCTGCAGCGCCACGAGGCGCGAGGTCACGTCGCCGAAGGCCTGCGTGCCCTGGTCGTCGAACGAGAGGTTGACGGCCCAGGTGCCGGTGCTGGCGCCGGAGGAGGTCGTCATCAGGCCGTTCGAGGCGTCCGAGATGTCCTCGCCGGTGATCTCCACCGGGCCGAGGACGTACTTCACCGTCCCGCTGTCGTCGCAGGTGATGAGCGGCTGGTCGGCCGGGGCGAGGTTCGGGTCCTGGCCGTTGAGGAACGCGCAGTCGAACGAGGTGTACTGGGCCTCGAGCGCCGGCGTGAGGTAGGCGAGGTCGCTCGCGTTCGTCGGCGAGGCGGTCGGCTCCGTCGCGAGCGACGGGTCGACGGGCGTCGGCGTGGGCGAGGACGTCGCGTCGCCGCCGACCGAGCTGTTGGTGGCCTGGCTCGCGACGAGGACCGGGCGGAAGTCGAGCTTCGCCGAGGCCTCGATGCGCTGGAGCGTCTCGTCGTCGGGCGTGCCCGGGATCGAGACGACGATGTTGCTCGAGCCCTGGGTCGTGATCTCGGCCTCGGAGACGCCGGACGCGTCGATGCGCTGGCGGATGATCGAGACGGCCTGCGTCAGCTGCTCCGACGAGACGGTGTCGCCGTCGTTCAGCTGCGGCTGCAGGACGATCTGCGTGCCGCCCTCGAGGTCGAGGGCGAGCTTCGGCGTCCAGGAGCCGCCGCCCCAGAGGACGGCCGCCGTGTTGAGTCCGACGAGAGCGAGGATCAGGACACCGAGCCAGCTCAGGGAGCGGCGGGCCTTCCGGACGGGGGTTGATGCGGCCACCCAGGGCTCAGCTTTCTCTTCGGTCGACGGTGATCGGCCCGGGGTCGCCCGGGCGTGGAGAAGGGCGGGCGGGCGCCGATGCGCCCGGCCCGACCAGGAGACTACTGCGCGTCGGGGCGGCGGTCGCGCTCGACCGGGTCCACCAGCGGGTCGCGGTGCGCGGAGTCGCGCTCGCCGAACTCGGGCGAGCCGGTCGCGGTCAGCGGGTCGGCCTCGTCCTCGGTGTCGACGGCGACGGCGTTCTCGCTCGGGTCGATGAGGCGGGCGATCGCCTGACGGTGGATGGTCAGCAGCGTGCCGGGGGTCGACTCGATGACGATCTTGTTCGCCTCGTCGTCGATCGACACGACGGTGCCGAAGAGGCCGGAGCCGGTCATGAGCTCCACCCCCGGCTGGAGGTTGTTCTTCATGCTCTCCGCGTCGCGCTGGCGCTTCTTGTTGTTGCGGAACATGAAGATGATCATCACGGCGAGCAGCAGGACGAGCAGGATGATCGTCGGATCCATGGGTGGGCCTTCCGGAGTGGATGGGCGATCCGCCGCGCGGCCTCAGGTCGAGGCGGAGCGGATCGAGCGGCCCGTCGGGCCTAGAGAATCATAGATCATCGGGGAACAGGGGCGGCTGAGCCGCCGTCCCCCGGGGGTCGATGCCGAAGTGGCGGTAGGCGGCGGGGGTCGCCACGCGGCCGCGCGGCGTCCGGGTCAGCAATCCGATCCGCACGAGGAACGGCTCGACGACGGCCTCGACCGTCTCCGCCTCCTCCCCCACCGACACGGCGAGGGTGTTCAGGCCGACCGGCCCGCCGTCGAAGCGGGTCAGCACGATCTCCATCACCGCGCGGTCGAGCCGGTCGAGTCCGAGCGCGTCGACGTCGTAGAGCTCCAGCGCCGCGCGGACGGCGGTCACGTCGGCCCGTCCGCCGTGGACCAGGGCGAAGTCCCGCACCCGCCGGAGCAGGCGGTTGGCGATGCGCGGGGTGCCTCGGCAGCGGCCGGCGATCTCGGCGATCGCGTCCGCGTCGATGTCGAGCTCGAGCAGCCGTGCCGCCCGGGCGAGCACCTGCCGCAGCTCGTCCTCCGCGTAGAACTCGAGGTGCGCGGTGAAGCCGAAGCGGTCGCGGAGCGGATTGGGCAGCAGGCCGGAGCGGGTCGTGGCGCCGACGAGCGTGAACGGGGCGAGATCCAGCGGGACGGACGTCGCTCCCGCCCCCTTGCCGACCATGATGTCGATCCGGAAGTCCTCCATCGCGAGGTAGAGCATCTCCTCCGCGGAGCGCGCCATGCGGTGGATCTCGTCGATGAAGAGGATCTCGCCGGGCAGCAGCGAGGAGAGGACGGCGGCGAGGTCGCCCGCGTGCTGGATCGCGGGGCCGCTGGAGAGCCGCAGGGGCGAGGAGCTCTCCTCCGCCACGATCATCGCGAGGGTCGTCTTGCCGAGCCCGGGCGGGCCCGCGAGCAGGATGTGGTCGGGGGTCCGGCCCTGCATGGCCGCGGCCTTGAGCAGCAGCTCGAGCTGGCCGCGCACCTTGCGCTGGCCGACGAACTCGCTGAGGTTCCTGGGCCGCAGGGCGCCCTCGAAGGCGACCTCGGCCTCCGACGCGACCTCGGCGCCCAGCACCTCGTCGCTCACGAGCGGGCCGCCGGACCGAGGCGGGCGAGGGCGAGCCGGAGCAGCGCCTGCACGTTCGCGGCGTCGGAGGCCTGCGCGTCGAGCAGGATCTCGTCGACCACATCGGCCGCGGTGCGCTCGGGCCAGCCCAGGCCGACGAGCGCCGCGAGCACGTTCTGCGCGGCGGTGGCGGCGGGACCGGAGCCGCGGGCGGCGCGCGGACGGACGGTCACCTTGCCGGCGAGGGACAGGATGATCAGCTTGGCCGTCTTCGGGCCGATGCCGCTGACCTTCCGGAACACCCCGTCGTCCTCGTCGGCGACCGCCTGCGCGATCCGGTCCGGCTCGACCGCGCCGAGAACGCCGAGGGCGGACTTCGGGCCGACGCCGGTCACGCCGATCAGCAGCTCGAAGATCTCGAGCTGCTCCTCGTCGGGGAAGCCGTAGAGGGTGAGCGAGTCCTCGCGGACGACGAGCACGGTGCTGACCGTGGTCTCGTCGCCGACGCGCATCTCGAGCGCGTGCTGCGGGGTCACGTTCACCGCGTAGCCGACGCCGTGGACGTCGAGGACGGCGAGGCTCCCGCGGGCGGAGAGGACGGTGCCGCGGAGGGAGGAGATCACCGCGTCAGTCTAGATGCTCGAACAGGCGTTCGACTCGCGGCCTCGGCGGCGCGCCACGCCCGCTGCGCTGCTGTGCCGCCCGCCGCTCCGTCGGCACCGGCTCCCGCCGACCCGGAGGAGGGCGCGAGAGGGGCCCGCCAGGCGTGGCAGACGGCCAGGGCGAGAGCGTCGGCCGCGTCGGCCGGCCGCGGCGGGGCGTCGAGCCGGAGGACGCGCTGGATCATCGCGGTGACCTGGCGCTTGTCCGCGGCTCCGTAGCCGGTGACGGCGGCCTTCACCTCGCTCGGCGTGTGCATCCCGACCGGGAGCCCGCGACGGGCCGCCGCGACGAGGGCGACGCCGCTGATCTGCGCGATGCCCATCACGGTGCTGACGTTGTTCTGAGCGAAGACCCGCTCGATCGCGACGGCGTCGGGGCGGTGCTCGTCGAGCAGCGCCTCGAGTCCGTCGCCCAGGGCCAGCAGGCGGCGCTCCAGCGCGTCGTCGGGCGGTGTCCGGAGGACCGTCACGTGCACGAGGGTCGCGCGGCGGTCGCGCGAGACGTCGACGATGCCGACGCCGCAGCGGGTGAGCCCGGGGTCGATCCCGAGGACGCGCATCAGGCCGCCCTCCGGGATCGGGCCGGGCTCACCGCGTCACTCCTCGTTCTCGAGCTCGGCGCGCACCTCTGCCGTGATGTCGAGGTTGGTGTAGACGTTCTGCACGTCGTCCGAGTCCTCGAGCGCGTCGATCAGGCGGAAGACCTTGCGGGCCGTCTCGGCGTCGGCCTCGACCTGGAGGGAGGCGACGAACTCGATGTCGGCGGAGTCGTAGTCGATGCCCGCCTCCTGCAGGGCCGAGCGGGCCGGGACGAGCTCGCTCGGCTCGACGCGGACCTCGAAGCTCTCGCCGTGGTCGAGCACGTCGTCGACGCCGAAGTCGAGGACCGCGCCGAGCACGTCGTCCTCGGTGACGCTCTCTCCGTGGGGCACGGAGATGACGCCCTTGCGCGCGAAGTTGTAGGCGACGCTGCCCGGGTCGGCCATGGTGCCGCCGTTGCGGGTCATCGCGGTGCGGACGTCCGCCGCGGCGCGGTTCTTGTTGTCGGTGAGGCACTCGACGAGCAGGGCGATGCCGTTGGGGCCGTAGGCCTCGTACATGATCGTCGTGTAGTCGATGACCTCGCCGGTGAGGCCGGCGCCGCGCTTGATCGCGCGGTCGATGTTGTCGTTCGGCACCGAGGTCTTCTTCGCCTTCTGCACGGCGTCGACGAGCGTCGGGTTGCCGGAGAGGTCGGCGCCGCCGATCTTGGCGGCCACCTCGATGTTCTTGATCAGCTTGGCGAAGGACTTCGCGCGGCGCGAGTCCTTGATCGCCTTCTGGTGCTTGGTCGTGGCCCACTTGGAATGCCCGGACACGGTGCTCCCTCGGAAATCTCGTTGCGTGCGGCCCCCGAGGGCGCCGCTGATGGCAGGGGCCAGTCTATTCGAGAGCCGGTCCGCGCCCGTCTCGGCCCGAGCACCGAGCCTTCCGCGCCCGTCTCGCCGGCGACGAGCCGCCCTCCCGGCGCGCCCCCGCACCGCCGAACGCACGATCCGCGTCCCAGCGGATCGTGCGTTCGGCGGTGCGGGGGCGCGCCG